>NZ_NOZF01000054.1:0-107803 GCF_002258565.1 Rhodococcus sp. 05-2254-6 | reverse complement strand
GTTCGTCGCTGGTCGGGTGGACGAAGACGAACGGTCGTAGCCGACTCGCATACCTGCAACCGGGCGCGTGGTGCCACCCCGTGCGATCGTCTCGCCTGCCCGCCATCGCAGAGGCAGTGGAGAAGTGAACGGCGTCGGTCATCTCGGCATCGGTTCGCAGCAGCGGAGTCACGTCGTCCTCGAAGACTTCGCACAGGTAGGTCTCGTCGATCAGGTCGAACGACTCGGGAATCCCTGCGGCGATCGGGTGGTCGTGGTCGACGACCGAGATGCGCTGCGGAACCGCGTGTCGATAGCCCGAATCGGGGCGCTCGACACCACGCACCACGCCCGGTCGATACAGGTAGCGGCCGCCGACGAATTCCGACCACTCGTCCCAGGCTGCCCATGATGCGATGGCATGGTGAAGAACGACATACCCATGTCCGGACTCCGGAGCCGCCCTCACCTTCTCGCGTAGGGAATCGGGGGGCGCGGACGGCTGGGGCAACGTGCCCGGCATGTCGTAGTGCAGCGAGACGTCGAATGCTGTGGTTCCGGGATCCGTGTCGGGGTGCTCGAACCAAGTGACCTCGCCCGGCATGGACTCCAGAAATTCGGCGAACGCGTCACGATCGAAGGAGTGTCCACCGGAAAAAGCCGCGATACGCATGAGGGACGTCCGTTCAGAGTTTCGACTGTTGTTCCAGTCAAGTTACTCGACAGTGGTGGCTGCCCGTCGGAGCTTCAGCGACCCTCGATCATTTTCGCGCACACATCGGTGGTGGCCGACCGGAGACGCGACACCGCGATGTTGGACAAGGGCCCGCCCTCGATCCGCAGGGGCTGGATGGCGATGGTCGTTGCGATCATCGTGCGTGCTCGCAGCGATCGCGCCGCGTGCTGCGCCGCGGCCGATCGCTTGTTCGCCGGTATCTCGGCGTCGGGGAAGTAGTCGAAGGCGCGGCGGACGTGCCTGTCCTCGTATTCCTTCGTCAGTAGACGCGTGCCCGGCGTGGCACCACCGGCCACCTGCAGGAACAGCATCCGAGCCGCATTGGGATGTTCTGCGGTCCAGTCCCACACGGCGTCGACGACATCCTTGAACGCAGCAGCATCGGCCTCGGTGTCGTCCGGTCGAACCGCCTGGGCTGCGGCGGTACTGGCGTCCATCGCGTATCCGAGTGCTGTATCGAACAGCTCTTCCTTGCTGGCGAAGTGGTAGTAGACCGCAGTCGGGACCATGCCTGCTGCTTCGGCGATCTCCTGAATCGACGTCTCCGCGAATCCTTTGCGAGAGAAGACACGCACCGCTGCCTGGACGATGAGGTGGCGGCGAGAGGGTCGGTGGGCAGACCCTTTGAGGGATTCGTTGTCCGGCTCGGACGCGACGGGAGAATCGACGGCAGTCTCGAGCTGGGAACTCTCGTCGACTTTCGACGTCGAGCTGCTGGTTCGTCTCGGCACAGCGTCCTCCTCGGCACCCGGGTCACTGCATGGTGCCATGATCTACGTCATGGCAGCAAAGGCAATGAAGCCGAAATCGACGGTGACGGCCCCGGCGGACAAGGGTGCCAAGCGCGCGGCGCACCGGCCGTCGCGGCGCGAAGTAGTGGTCGACGCCGCCATGCATCTGTATTCGGTCAGGTCCATCGAGGACGTCACCGTGGCCGATATCGCCGCTGAGGCCCAGATGACGTCGGCGGCCGTCTACTACCACTACCCGTCCAAGGACGAGGTTCTGCTCGCCGGGTTGCGTTTGTTCGCAGATGGTCTCCTCGACGAACTTCGCGCAGAGATCGCGGCCGATCCGGACGCTGCTCTGGGTGACATCATTTCGTCGTTGCTCGAGTGGACGGATCAGCACCGCGCTGCCGCATTGGTGTACTTCACCCGATCGCCCGGCTGGAGTCTGTCCATCGAAACCCTGCGAAGAGAAGTGCGTTCGGTGATGTTGGCGCTGTTCTCGGCCGAACTGCGCACTCGAAGCGGCATAGCGTCCAAAGCGAAGCAGGGTGCCGCAGCTGTTGCGTTGACGACCCTGCTCGAAGTGGCGGCCTCGTCGTGGCTCACCGAGGACGCGGTTCTGGCCGACCTCGGCCGACGTCGGTTCTCCGAGGAGGTTCGCGAGCTCGCGGCCGACATCTCCAGCGTCTGACGGGGGATCTCGCGGTACCGATTTCGCGAAGTATCTTTAGAGCGACGACAGTTTGTGGTTGACTTGCTTCCATGCCGCGGGCCAGGTCCATCGATCTCGACAATCCCTTTGCCCCGTTGACCGGGCTCTGTGAACTGATCCTGGTTCGGCATGGTGAGCAGATACTCAGCAAAGAACTGAGCGCGAAAGAGACCGTCGACCCACCCCTGTCCGAACTCGGTGAGCGCCAAGCGGAGGCGGTTGCGAACCGACTCGCGCGCACACGGGTGGATGCGGTCTACAGTTCCCCGTTGCGTCGCGCACTGCGTACCGGCACTCGCATCGCGGGTGAGCACGGGTTGGAGCCCGTCGTCCGCGAGGAACTCTCCGAATACGAACCGTGGCAGAAGTTTCCGGCCGACCAGTCTCCCTTCGAGGTGCTCCCGCACGAAGAGGTCGCGGCGATGTTCCGTGATCACATTCGTACGCGTCGCTACGGTGCGTTCACCTACGCCGAGGACGGCGCAGAGTTTCGGGCGCGTGTACTCCGGCAGATCTCGTCGATCGTCGACGCGCATCTGGGCCAGCGAGTGGTGATCAGCTGCCACGGCGGTGTCATCAACGCCGTGCTCGCCGACGCATTGGGCAGTGCATTCGACATGCCGGTTCGAGTCCACCACACCTCGCTGAGCGTGGTGCGCGGTGCCGATACGCGTCGCGCGGTGCAATCGGTGAACGATTTCACTCATGTGCTCGACTTCCAGACGCACGTCGGAGCCATGAATCTTTAAGTCCTGCAGTTGAATCAAATTACAGTCAAGGAGTCTCACATGGATCTCGACCTTCGTGGAAAACGTGCAATCATCAGTGGCGCGAGCCGCGGCATCGGCCTGTCGATCGCCCGCACACTCCTGGCGGAGGGAGCCTCCGTCGGAGTGTGCGCCCGCGGCGAGGAGCACCTGAACGAGGTTGCCGGAGAACTGTCCGCTTTGGGCACGGTCTTCCACAAAGCGGTCGACGTGGGCGACGCCGCCGCGGTTGCATCGTTCGTCGAGGATGCAGCCGGTGCCCTCGGCGGAATCGACATCGTCGTGGTCAACGCTTCTGCCGCAACAGGCAAGGGTGCTCAGGCATGGCAGAACAGCTTCGACGTCGACCTGATGAGCCTGGTGAACTTCATCGAAGCGGCCAAGCCACACCTCGAGAAGTCCGACGCCGCGTCGGTGGTCACGATCAGCACGACGTCCGCGCTCGAGGCCGGACCGATCAGCACGGCCAACAGCTACGGTGCACTCAAGGCCGCTGTCCTGCAACATTCGTCGGCTCAGGCCCGCGCACTGGGACCTGCCGGCATTCGAGTGAACGCGGTGTCACCTGGCCCCGTCTTCTTCGAGGGCGGTGCCTGGGACACGATCAAGACGAGTCGTCCGGCACTGTACGAGGCCGCTCTCGACGCGGCTTCGCTCGGTAAACTGGCTGCGGCGCAGGACGTTGCGAACGCCGTGACCTTCCTCTCCTCGCCGGCCGCCGGGCACATCACCGGTATCAACATGGTGGTCGACGGCGGATTCACCAACCGCTTCGATTTCTGAGCGCGGCATGGCACAGAAGCTGACGGGCAGCGCCGACGTCGTGATTCTCGGCGGTGGTTCGGGCGGGTACGCCTGCGCGTTGCGGGCCGCGCAGCTCGGCCTGTCGGTCGTCATGATCGAGGCAGGCAGCCTCGGCGGCACGTGCCTGCACACCGGGTGCATCCCCACCAAGGCGCTGCTGCACGCGGCCGAGATCGCCGATTCGGTCCGGGAGGCATCGACTTTCGGGATCGAGGCAACCCTCGGCGGCGTCGACATGACTGCTGTGAACAAGTACAAGGACGAGGTGGTTGCCGGCCTGTACCGAGGACTGCAGGGGTTGGTGGCGTCCCGTGAGATCGAGCTCGTCGCCGGTCGCGGCCGCGTCGTGGACGATCGCACCGTGGAGGTGGAACTCGCCGACGGCGGAATCGGCACGTACCGAGGTGAAGCCCTGGTGCTGGCCACCGGCTCGCAACCGAAGTCGTTGCCGGGCCTGAACATCGGCGGTTCGGTGATGACCAGCGATCGTGCGCTGGAACTGGATCACGTTCCGGACAGTGTCGTGGTGCTGGGCGGTGGCGTGATCGGATGCGAGTTCGCCAGCGTCTGGACTTCGCTCGGTGCGCACGTCACCATCGTCGAGGCCGCGGCAACGCTGCTTCCTACGGAGGATCCGTGGACGACCAAGCAGATCGAACGAGCCTTCCGTAAACGAGGTATCACTCTACGTACGAAGACTGCGTTCAGCGGAGTCACCGAACGACCGGGCGGCGGCGTGCACGTCGATCTCGACGACGGATCGCAGCTCGAAGCGGACCTGATGCTCGTGGCTGTCGGGCGCGGGTCGCGTACTGCCGACATGGGGTTCGAGGAGTCGGGAGTCGAGCTCGACCGGGGGTTCGTCGTTACCGACGAATGGCTGCAGACGACGGTTCCCGGGGTCTTCGCGGTCGGCGATATCGTGGCCGGTCCGCAACTGGCACACCGCGGTTTCTCTCAGGGCATGCTGGTGGCCGAGCAGTTGGCAGGTTTGGACTGCACACCCGTCGAGGACACCGGAATTCCGCGGGTCACCTACTCGAACCCGGAGGTTGCGTCGGTGGGATTGACCGAGAGCGAAGCCGCGAAGCAGTTCGGCGAGGTCACAACGGTGGTCTACGACCTCGCCGGTAACGGCAAGAGTCGGATTCTGCGCACGTCCGGTGGGGTCAAGCTCGTCCAGGCGGGACCGGAGGGCCGCGTGGTGGGAATTCACTTGGTGGGCGAGCGTGTCGGTGAACTGATCGGGGAGGCGCAGCTCATCTACAACTGGCAAGCGACCGCAGGGGACGTCGCCCAGCACGTACACGCTCATCCGACCCAGGCAGAAGCTCTGGGGGAGGCGCACCTCGCGTTGGCGGGGAAAGCGCTGCACGCGCACAGCTGACGAACAAGGAGAAGCGATGCCTGGACCGGCAGGCCGGCTCGATGCCGTTCTCGTGTGCGGAGGGCAGTGGCACGACTTCGATTACGCACGCCTGCAACTGTTGTCGTCCCTGGCCGAGTACGAGCACGTCCGTACCAGAGTGTTCGAGGACTACGACTGCATCGAGGCGCTGGCTACGGCCGATCTCCTTGTCACTTACACCTGCAATCGAGTTCCCGACGACGCGCAGCAAGATGCTCTGGCCCAGTTCGTCTCTCGTGGTGGCCGCTGGCTCGCCTTGCACGGCACGAACTCGGCGATCGACAGGACTGCGCCCGGTTCGTCGAGAAAGTACGTGACGCCACGAACTCTGGGCACGATTGCGCCCGTGCTGGGAAGCCAGTTTCTCGGACATCCTCCGATTGCGCCGTACACGGTCGAGATAACCGATCCGGCGCACCCGCTCGTGGCCGGAATCGATTCGTTCGAGGTGACCGACGAGCTCTACGTCAGCGAGCTGCATCCGCCGATCCAGATCCTGGCGCACACTCGATTCGTCGGTGAGTCAACGGGTTTCGAGGAAGGGCACACCGCCGACGACGAACCGCGTCCGGTGCTCTACCTCAAGGATCATGGCCGGGGGACCGTGTGTTACTTCACGCTCGGCCATTGCCGAGGACGATTCGATGTGCAGGATCTCGGCATCGACGATCTGGGCCGGGTGGACCGGGGGAGCTGGACGGTACCTCAGTTCCTCACCGTGTTCGAGCGCTGCCTGTCGTGGGCTGTCACCGGAAACGGTGCGACGGCCCACGACCGACCGGTGCTCAGATGATGTCGACGGTGTCGAGGACCTTCTCGGCGTAGGCTGCGTCGCCCTCGATCGAAACATGCGCTCGCCAGGGACTTCGGGTGGTGCCCCACAGCACGAAATCTGTTGCCGACGAGCGAACCACGGTGTCGGCGCCCGTGATACCTGATTCGACCGTCAGAAGTTCGGAACCGGGCCGGAGGGTCCATTCGCCGCCGCCTGCACCGGTGAGGTGCACGCCGAGCGGCTGGTCGAGGACGCTGCTGACCGGGGTACACATCTGCGGTAGGCCGGTCCACATCCAGTCGACGGCGGTGCGGACCAGGTCGTCTTCCGGATCGGGAGTATCGCGTGTCACCGGACCGTCGGGTCCGAGCAGGTCGACGTAGAGGTGGCACCACATGTCGAACGCGAAGGCATCCGAAAGCTGATGGGTGCGATAGGTTCCCAGATCTGTCAGTGTCATCGGCGTCGATGCGAGCTCGCTGCTCTGCATCGCTTCGAGTACTCCGAGTGCTCCGGCCGCGTTGGACAGGAATTCGTCGGCAACCTGCGCGCTCGACCAGTCTCGTCGGGCATCGACCAGTAGGTTCTGCGCCTGTTCCGCGGTAGTCGGCACGGGAGCCGACGGGTCGTGAGGCGGCGGGTCCACCATGACCCTGAAATTGGATCCCGTATGCGCGACCAGGTCTTTGACGGACCACCCGGCGCAGCGATTGGGAGCCGACCACTCCTCCGCGGTGAGCCCTCTGATCACCACCGAATAGCGTTCGGCGAGTTCGCGACTGGCAGACAATCCGGCTGTGCTCATGCATGACTCCGTCGTTGTTGCACCGCTGGGGTGATCATCAGTAGGACGCAGTTCCGCCGTCGACGCTGAGGATGGCTCCGGTGATTCCGGCACCGGCGTCCGAGGCGAGCAGCATGGCCATCGCCGATACTTCTTCGATCGTGTTGGGCCGCTTGATGGCCGACTCCTCGGCGAACAGTGCGACCATCTCGTCGAACGACATTCCCATCGCCGCGGCGGTGCCGGGACCGTTGTTCTTGATGATGTCGGTGATGACGAGTCCGGGACAGATCGAGTTGACGGTGATGCCCTGGGTGCCGACCTCGCGGGCGATCGACTTGGTCATGCCGTTGATGGCGTGCTTGGCCGCGACGTATGCCGTGAACACGGGCTTGCCGTGCTTGCCTTCGACGGACGAGATGTTGATGATCCGGCCGTACTGGTTGGGCAGCATGTGCTTGAGTGCTCGACGGGTGGCCCAGAAATTGGAATTCAGGTTCCAGTTCATCACCAGTGTCCACTCCTCGTCGCTGAGATCGACGGTGGGCTGCAGGTCTTTTGCGCCACCGGCGTTGTTCACCAGAACGTCGATTCGACCGAAGGTGGCGACCGTCTGCTCGATGAAGTTCTCTACGTCCGCCTGAACGGTGACGTCTCCCGCGAAGAATGCAGCGCGATCTCCGACACCGAACTCGGCGAGGGCCTTGTCACCCTTCTCGGCCGACCGGCCGTTGAGTGAGACCTTCGCGCCCTCGGTCAAAGCGGCCTCCGCGATGCCGCGACCGATGCCTTGGGTGCCGCCGGTGACGGCAACAACTTTGTCTTGCAGTTTCATCGAAGTTCTCCTCGGAAATGTCGGACAAGATCTCGAACAAGTAACTTGTCATCGTCTACAGTCTTGCATGTAGAGTGGCGGAAGTCACAGCAATGTGCAGGACGAATCAAAAAACTATCCATCGAGACGTCGACGGTGACGTCAGAGACGAGAAGCGACATGTCCGAACAGCGTTGGTTGGTCGATACCGAGCCCAGCACCCGTCTCCCCGTGTACACCCGCTTGAACGCGAGTGACGTGCTGTCGGACCCGATCACGCCGCTCGGGGCGGATCTGGGTTGGATTCAGAACATCCTGCCGGGATGGAACTTCGGCTATGCCAGCTTCGGTAGCTACTCGTTGGCCGAGTCGCCCGATCCGACGGCGTCGGCAGCCATCTTCTACGGACATCTCTATGTGAACATGTCGATGTCGCGTCTGACCGGCATTCGGGGCGGACTTCCCGTCGAGTTGGTCGATCAGCTCTGGTACGGCGGAGACCCCGATATCCCTCCCTACGTGGCGCACCCGGACGACGAGAACTCGGACGCGAGCCGCCGACTGGAAGCCCGAAATGCCTGGGCTCTCTCGACCGAGAATTTCCCCGAATTGGAGGAGGATCGAACGCTTGCCGATCGCCTCCGGAGCGAACGGCCGGATCTGTCGGTGCTGACCCCGGCTGCCCTCGTCGCGCGAGCACGCTCGGTGATGCCCCTGGAGAGAGTGGCCTGGCGCGGCGAGGTCGTCGCCACCAACTGCTCCGCGGTGGGCCCCGCCGTACTCGGTCAGTTGCTCGGTGCCGAGCATCAGGACCTCATCGTGACCCTCGTGGGTTCCGCCGGCGATGTCGATTCGGCGCTGCCATCGTATGCACTGTGGGATCTGGGCCGACTGGTGCGGGCGAACGACACGCTGATGGCCGCCTTCGACGAGGGTGTCCACGGTGTCGGTGCGCGCGTGCACGGGATCGACTCCGAATTCGACACACGGTTCCAGCAGTTCCTGCTCGACTTCGGTTACCGCGGACCCAACGAATGGGATCTGGGATCGGTGTCGTGGGAGACCCGCCCCGAACTTGTACTCGGTCTGATCGACCGACTTCGGCTGCAGGACGATACGGCCTCACCGCATGCGCGGCTGGCCGACCATGCGTCGGCCACTGACAAGGCGCTGAAGGAAGCCGCGGACATCGTCGGCGACAATGCCGAGGGGCAAGCAACTCTCACCGCTGCACTTGCGTCGGCTCGTCGTTTCGCCGCGTGGCGAGAGCGGGCGAAGACCAACTGCATCAAGGTCTTGCACGAAGCGCGGGTTCCGCTCGTCGAGCTCGGACACCGACTGTTCTCGGAGGGTCTTCTCGAATCGGCCGACCACGTGTTCATGGCTGTCGACGCCGAACTCGACGTACTGGCGAGTGCGCCAGAGTCGATCGCACCGACACTTGCACAACGCCACAGCGACTGGAAGGAACTGTTCGGGCTCGAGCTGCCCACGTTCCTCGACGGACGCGAGGCGTTTCCGCCGTTGTCCTCCCTAGGCCGCAAAGGCCAGTCGGCCGTCGAGCCCGTACGGGTGGGCGATGTGCTGCAGGGTTCGGGCGCGTCACCGGGAGTCACCCAGGGCCGCACCAGGGTGATCACCTCGATGGCGGCACTCGACGAGTTCGAGGTCGGTGAAATTCTCGTTGCGCCACAGACGGATCCGTCGTGGACTCCGTTGTTCATGGTCTCGGGTGGCGCAATCACCGACGTCGGGGCGATGGGTTCCCACGCGATGATCGTCAGCCGCGAACTCGGCATCGCCTGCGCCGCAGGAGTTCCAGCGGCAACTCGCCGCATTCCCAACGGAGCGCTCGTGGAGATCGACGGGTCCAAGGGCACGGTCACCATTCTGGAGCTGCCGTGAGTGCCGGTGTAGTGACCGCGACGCGGGCAGTCTTTCTCGCCGAACGACCCTCGGGCGAACCAGAAGTTCGGCACTTCGACGTTCGCGAGTTGCCACTACGCGAACGCACTGCGGATCAGCTTCTCGTCCGCAACATCTTCATGAGCGTCGACCCGTCGACTCGGGGCCGCCTGGGGACGTCGAACATGCAGTACACCACCAATATCGAGGTGGGTTCTCCGCTCGACGGCTCGGCGCTGGGGGTGGTGCTCGAGGGCACCGACGACGTGCCCGCGGGTTCCTACGTTCGGCATCGACTCGGCTGGCGTGAACACGCGGTGCTCGACACCGCAGCGGCCACGGTGATCGACCCACGCGGTATCGACCTGCACCACTGGCTCGGAATACTCGGCCAAACCGGATTCACGGCGTACTGCGGACTGCAGCGCGCGGGTGAGATCCGAACGGGAGACACGGTGTTCGTCTCCGCAGCGGCAGGCGCAGTGGGCAGCGCTGCGGGTCAGTTCGCGAGACTGCTCGGTGCGACGCGGGTCATCGGTAGTGCCGGGGGACCGGACAAGGCGGCATTGCTGCGTGATCGGTTCGGGTTCGATGTGGGAATCGACTATCGCGCCCGCCCTGTCGGTGCCGCGCTGCGTGCCGCGGCACCGGACGGCATCGACCTCTACTTCGACAACGTCGGCGGCGACCACCTCGTGGCTGCACTGTCTGCGCTTCGTCAGCAAGGCCGCGTCGCCCTGTGCGGAATGATCTCGAACGGTGGTCCGGACAGTCCACCTCTGGACCGTCTGATCGAGGTGATCCTGAAACGGATCACCATGAGAGGCTTCATCGTCCGTGATCACGAGGATCTCAGGAGCGAGTTCGAGGATTGCGTCGCCGGCTGGCTCGCTGCCGGCGAGATCGTGGCCGAGTCCACGATCCACGAGGGCCTCGACAACGCGGCAAGCGCATTCGTGTCCATGCTCGGCGGCGGAAACGTCGGCAAGATGCTGGTCCGGGTGTCCTGACCCGCGTCGTCCCGACGGACCCGACATCTACCCGACGTCTATCCGGCGATGGTCCGGTCGGTGTCCCAATACGGCGCTCGCAGTGCCTTCTTGTCGAGCTTGCCCATGACGTTGCGCGTCAGCTCGTCGACGATCACGTAGCGCTTGGGGCATTTGTACGATGCCATCGACGCCTTGGCGAACCTTTCGAGTTCGGTGATATCGAGTGGTGTATTCGGTTCCGGGACAATCAGAGCCAGCAGGGCTTCACCGAAGTCGGCATCCGGTACTCCGATGACTGCGACCTCCGCCACGGCAGGGTGTGCGGCCAGAACTCGTTCGCTTTCGGCGGGGTAGAGGTTCACGCCTCCCGACACCACCATGTCGGCGACTCTGTCGGTGATGAAGACGAACCCGTTCTCGTCCACGTAGCCGACATCGCCCAGCGTTGCCACACCCGGCAAAATGTAAGCGGCTGCGGTCTTCTCGGGATCAGCGTGATACACCACACTGCGTTCCGGCGGCGTTCGGAAGCCCAGCACCCCGACCTGCCCGCGGTCGAGTTCGGTTCCGTCGGCGTCGACCACGACAGCCTCGAAGGGCGGTACTGCCCGCCCGACCGATCCCGGGTGCGTGAGCCAGTCCGGCGAGGCGATCTTGCACACCGTCCCGATTTCGCTGCCGCCGTAGGACTCCACCAGAACCGGACCGAACCAGTCGATCATCGATCGCTTGACGTCCGGCGGGCACGCCGAGCCGGTATGCGCGACGTACTCGAGACTGGAAACGTCGTACATCGAGCGAATGTGGGTATCGAGTCCGAGCAGCCGCTGGAAGTGCGTCGGAACCATCAACGTGGACGTGACGCGGTGGCGGTCGATCGAATCCAGCGTTCTCTCGGCGTCGAAACGTCCCAGCACCACCACGGGGTTGCCGGAGAGCAGATGCCGAACGGCGGTCAACGGCCCGTTGTGCTGAAGTGGTCCCACGACCAGGTGAACCCCGTCCGGGTAACCCGACCGCGCGGCCACCGCGTCGGCGAATTCTGCAGCGCTCTGGCCCGTGGCCGGTAACCAACGCACCTGGGTGCCTCGGGCACGGCCGGTGGTGCCGGATGTGTAGACCAGAGGCGGACGTGCGGGGCGCTGGGTCGGAGGTGTGGATGCAGACGCAGCTCGTTGCGGCGCGACGGCCACCGACCAGGCCACCGTGTCGACGCCACCGTCGCAGCCGTGCGCAATCACTTCGCGTAGGCCCGCGGTGGCCGCTGCGGCGCGGGCCGAGGCAAGGCCGGCCGGACCGGTCACCACCGCGACGGTTCCGGAGTCGAGGAACTGCTCCGACATCTCGTTCGGTGTCAGCTGACGGGAGATCGCGACGGTACCGACCCCCCGCGCGATGGCCGCCACGTGCGTGAGCAGGGTCGGAGCGCAGTTCTCGCCGATGACGGCGATGCGATCGTCCGAATCGGGGGCGATCTCGAGAAGGAGCTCGCCGAGCGCCTCGAGGGCGCTGAGCAGGTCGGACCACGTCATCGAGGTGGTGTCGTCCGTCAATGCCCGGCCTGATGGCTCGACTCGTGCTCGATCTCTGATTCGGTCGAGCATGGGATCGATCCTCCAAAGGTGTGACGCGGCGGGCTGAAGTAACTTTATAGTGATTCTACTTACATTGCGCTAGTGTGGGGCCCATACTGGTGAAGACGTAAACAAAGTCTGCAGAGAAGAGGTGTACGTGGTGACTTCGACCGCGACCGACCCGACCCGCGAGGCCGTAGAGCCCGTGGGGTCGAACGATCCGACGCCGAGCAGGGAGGTTCTGCTCGATCTGCACCGCAGGATGGTGCGCATCAGGCAGTTCGAGACCGAGGCCGGCCGGTTGATGGAGGGCGGTCGGATGCCGGGCTTTCTGCATCTCTACGTCGGCCAGGAGGCGGTCGCAGCCGGCACGATGTCCAATCTCAGGGACACCGACCAGATCACCTCGACCCACCGCGGACACGGTCATGCCGTCGCCAAGGGTGCCGAATTCAAGCCGATGTTCGCCGAGTTGTTCGGCCGCGTCGACGGTTACTGCAAGGGCCGCGGCGGCTCCATGCACATCAACGACCTGTCGATCGGCATGCTCGGTGCCAATGGCATTGTCGGAGGCGGTATTCCGATCGCCGTAGGTGCTGCGTTCGCGGCCAAGTACCGCGAGGAGGATTCGGTGGCGGTCCCCTTCTTCGGCGACGGAGCGAGCAACATCGGGGCGTTCCACGAGGCGGCCAACATCGCCGGGATACTCGGGTTGCCGGTGGTCTTCGTCTGCGAAAACAACGGATACGCCGAGTTCACGGCACTCCGTGACCACATGAAGCTGGAGAATGTGGCCGATCGCGCTGCGGCCTACGGTTTTCCGAGCGAGATCTGCGATGGAATGGACGCGATCGCCGTGCGGGCCGCAGTCGGTCGCGCGGTCGAGCGAGCGCGAAACGGTGGCGGTCCGACCCTGGTGGAAGCCAAGACGTATCGGTACTACGACCATCAGGGTGTGAAGGGTCTGCGCAAGACGTACCGCACCGCGGAGGAGGTCGAGGCCTGGAAGGAGCGCGATGCCATCAAGTTGCTCGAAGCGCGGGCGGTGACCGAGAGGCTCGTCACCGAAGCCGAATTCGCGACCGTCTGGGCCGAGGTCGACGCCGACATCGCAGAATCCGTGAGTTTCGCCGAGGCCAGTCCGTATCCGGATCTGGCCGACTTCGCCCTCAACGTCTACAGCGACTGAAGATCTGAAAAGGCTGAGAATGTCTACTGCAACGGAATCACCCAACGCAACCGCGACGGCACCGGCCGCTGCGGGCAGAGTCATCACCTACGTCAAGGCCTACAACGAGGCCGTCGCCCAGGTCATGCACGAAGACGAGAACGTCTTCGTCGCCGGCGAGGACGTCGCGGCCTACGGCGGCGTCTTCCACATGTACGACGGGCTGCTCGCCGAGTTCGGATCGCGCCGCATGGTCGACACTCCGATCGCCGAGATGGGTCTGATCGGACTCGGCGTCGGGGCGGCCGCACGTGGTCTACGCCCCATCATCGACATCATGTTCATGGACTTCCTGGCCGTCGCGCTCGATCAGGTGGTCAACCAGGCCGCCAAGATGAAATTCATGTACGGCGGCGAGGTCAAGGTCCCCATGGTCATCGCAGTCGCATACGGAGCCGGAGTCAGTGCGGGCGCACAGCATTCACAGAGCCTCGAGGCCTGGTTGGCTCATACGCCCGGCCTCAAGGTGGTCATGCCGTCGAACGCGTACGACGCCAAGGGACTGATGGTTTCGGCGGTACGTGACGACAACCCCGTCGTGTTCATGCTCAACAAGGTCCTTCTCGGTGCCCGCGCCGAGGTTCCAGAGGACGTCTACGCAATCCCGCTCGGCGAGGCGTCCGTCCCGCGAGAAGGCGAGGACGTGACCATCGTGGCGTTCGGCCGCATGGTCTCCGAAGCGCTGAAAGCCGCGGACATCCTGGCCGAGTCCGGGGTGTCGGTGGAGGTCGTCGATCCTCGCACGGTCCAGCCGCTGGACACTGCCACCATCGTGAGGTCCGCGTCGAAGACCAACCGCATTCTGGTGGTGCACGAGGCAGTGACTTTCGGCGGAATCGGAGCCGAGGTGGCCGCGCAGATCCAGGAGGAGGCGTTCGACTACCTGGACGCGCCCGTCCTGCGCGTCGGCGCGCCCTTCACGCCTGTGCCGTTCAGCACTCCACTCGAGAAGGCCTACGTTCCCGACGCCGACCGCATCGTCGCGGGTGCACGCCGTCTCCTCGAAAGGAACTGATCGTGGCTCAGCAGATCGTGCTGCCGAAGCTGGGTCTGACGATGCAGGAAGGCGTGATCGGCGAGTGGGTGGCCGAATCCGGCCAGCGCATCGGTCTGGGCGACGTTCTTCTGCGCCTGGAAACGGACAAGGTCGATGTCGATGTCGAGGCAGAGGCCGAGGGAATCCTGGCGACGACCGCGCAGGCCGGTGACGTCTTGCCCGTCGGCGCGGTGATCGGGTGGCTTCTCGGCGACGGGGAAACGGCACCGGGCGTCGACGCGGCGGTCGTGACCGCGGACGAACCGGCCGCCGCCGACGGTGCCACCGCCGCCGTCGAGACCGAGGTGCCCACCCTGGGCAGCGACTCACGAATCAAGTCGTCTCCGAATGCCCGTCGGGTCGCTGCGATGTCCCACATCGATCTTGCCCGTGTACGGGGTTCCGGCCCCGGCGGACGAATCGTGTCCGAGGACGTCGAGGAGTTCCTCGCGGCAGTGCCTGTTCACGAGAAGGTAGCGACACCCGAAGCAGCGCAGGCACAGAAGGCGGTCGGTGCGGACCGCGCGGCCGGACAGTTCGTCGGACCGGTACTCCGTCGTCGAGCAGCCGAGCTCGGAGTGGATCTGAGCCGGCTCGTCGGATCCGGTACCGGAGGGCGAATCATCAAGGGCGACATCGAGGCTGCTGCCGGGCACAGTGTGTCGACTCCAGTTGCCGTGGAACCGGTGGGAGCGGACGCGCCTGCGCGCGAGACCGGCCCGAAAGCCGGCGACGTCATTCCGCTGAAGGGCATGCGAGGCGCTATCGCTCGCAACATGCTGGACAGTCTGCACTCCATGGCGCAGCTGACGCACGGCTACGAAGCGGATGTGACCGCACTGGTGCAGATCAGGGCCGAACTGGGAGCCGAGTCCGCGCGCAGCGGGTCGAAGCCGCCGAGCCTCAACGCGTTCGTGGTCAAGGCCGCAGCGCTGGCGCTGAGGAAGCATCCACTGCTGAACGCGGGAATCGCCGACGACGAGGTGACCCTCTTCGAGGCCATCGACATCGGCGTCGCCGTGTCGGTCGAGGGTGGTCTCGTCGTTCCGGTCGTCCGGGGAGCGGATTCGTTGTCGATCGGCGCAATCGGCGCTCGCACCACGGAATTGGCGACAGCTGCCAGGACGGGGAGGCTGGGATCGTCCGATATGGAGGGTGCGACGTTCTCGGTCAGCACGCTCGGGGCGTACGGAGTCGACTTCTTCACGCCGGTCATCAATCCCGGCAACGTGGCGATCCTCGGAGTCGGCAGAGTGAAGGACGGATTCCGTTGGGAGGGGCACACTCCCGTCAAGACTCAGGTGATGACTCTGAGCTTGACGTTCGATCATCGGGCCGTGGACGGAGCTCCCGCGGCGGAATACCTCCGTACGGTGAGCGAGATCCTGGCGCGTCCGCTGAGCCTGTTGGCGGACTAGGCGAGCGGTAGGAGATGGAATCGACTGCGATCGACGACAGGCTGTTCGTCGAACTCGACCCACCACTGTTGGCCGGGAGTTCTTGTGGCGACTGCGATGTGGTCGTCTTTCCGGCAGCCCATCGGTGCCCGGGGTGTACCGGCGAGTACGTCACGCGCATCGCGCTGCCGAACCGAGGAACGATCTGGACGTGGACCACCCAGGCGTTCGCGCCGAAACCGCCGTACCAGCCGCCGTCGTCGGGATTCGAACCGTTCGTCGTCGGATACGTCGATCTCGGTGCGGTTCTGGTCGAGTCGCGAATAGTCGGTGAGGTCGCGATCGGTGACGAGGTCGAGTTGCGTCTGCTCGACGTCGGTGGGGGCCAGGTCACGTTCGCCTTTGCCAGGGTGGTCTCGTGAGTCCGGCCGACATCTTCGTCGTCGGAGCGGGGATGCATGCCTTCGGGCGGCACGACGGTGTCTCCGGCATGGACATGGGTGAACACGCACTTCGTGCCGCACTGAAAGACGCCGGAATCGGGTGGTTCGATGTCGATGCGGCCGTCGGTGGCAGCAACGTCTCCGGCAAGCCCGACTCGCTGGTGTCTCGGCTCGGGCTGACCGGAATCCCGTTCACGACCGTCAAGAACGGCTGCGCCACAGGGGGAGTCGCGCTGTCGACCGCGGCCGACATGCTCACCGCCGGTCGAGCGGGGATCGTCGCAGTCGTCGGTTTCGACAAGCACCCGCGAGGAGCATTCGCATCCGACCCAGCGGCCTACGGTCTCGACCCCTGGTACGCGCAGACCGGTCTGATGGTCACGACGCAGTACTTCGCCATGAAGACTCGTCGGTACCTCCACCGGTACGGACTCGACGAGTACGCCCTCGCCGCGGTATCCGAGCGGGCCTTCGCCAACGGGGCCGCGCATCCGATGGCATGGCGTCGCACTCCGCTGACCTCTGCGCAGGTTCTGGCGTCCCCGATGATCAACGACCCGCTGACCCAGTACATGTTCTGTTCGCCGGGCGAGGGCGGTGTGGCACTGATTCTCGCTCGGGGTGAGCGGGCACACGACATGTGCGAGCGGCCGATTCGGCTGGCATCCGTCGAAGTCCGAACGAGACGACCGGGATCCTTCGAGGTCTTCTCACCCTGGTTGACCACCGATCCGGTGCACAGCCCGAGTATCGACGCGGCCGCGTCTGCATTCGCCGGAGCGGGTGTGGATCCGGCCGACGTCGATGTGGCGCAGTTGCAGGACACCGATTCCGGGTCCGACTTGATCCACATGGCCGAAACCGGGCTCTGCGAGCACGGTGAGCAAGCACAGTTGCTCGGCTCCGGAGCGACCGACTGGGACGGCGACCTTCCGATCAACACCGATGGTGGATGTCTGGCCGGAGGTGAGCCGATCGGCGCATCCGGATTGCGGCAGGTGCACGAGGTGGTGCGTCAACTGCAGGGTCGAGCGGACGGGCGTCAGGTGCCCGGCGGGCCGACCGTCGGATTCACGCATGTCTACGGGGCACCGGGTCTGTCGGCCTGCACCGTGCTGACGAGCCGATAGCGAAAGGCGAACCATGACAGAGGTTGTCGACACCGTTCCCGAGTTGGCCGATTTCCGGTCGGAGGTCCGCTCGTGGTTGAGCTCTATCCTCCCGCCGCGGCCGACCCCGTCACCGGACGACCGGCCGGACCTGGCCGTCTTTCGCAATCTGTCAGATGACGACGAGTCGGCCTTGCTCGACGCCGTCAGAGAATACCGTCGCAGGCGTTTCGATGCAGGCTACGGCGCGGTGACGTTGTCGGTCGAGCACGGTGGACGCCGGCTTCCCGCGTCGTTCGCATCGGCCATCGCTCAGGCCGAGCGCGAGTTCGATGTTCCGCCCTCGACCGAACTCATCAGTGTCACCACGGGTCTCGTCGGCCCCGCGGTTGCGATGTTCGGGTCCGACGAACAACGTGAGACCTACGCGAATCCCTTGCTGCGCACGGATTTGCTGGCCTGTCAGCTCTTCAGCGAGCCCGGTGCCGGCTCGGATCTGGCGGCTCTGGGATGCCGTGGGGTGCGCGACGGTGACGAGTGGATCTTCAACGGGCAGAAGGTGTGGTCGTCGGGCGCACGGTTCGCAGACCTCGGGATGCTCCTGGCCCGCACCGATCCCGACGTGCCCAAGCACAAGGGAATCACCGCGTTCCTGGTTCCACTCGACCTCGAGGGCGTCGAGATCCGCCCGATTCGGCAGATGAGCGGGGGCGCATCCTTCAACGAGGTGTTCCTGCACAACGTTCGAGTTCCCGACAGCATGCGCCTGGGCGACGTCGGCGCGGGGTGGAAAGTTGCCGGTGCCACTCTGGCCTTCGAGCGCACCGCCTCCGGTTCGGTGACCCGCAAGAAGGGCGGCTCGGTCGCAGAGTTGGTGACTCTCGCACAATCCCTCGGCGTGGCCGGCGATCCGCTGGTGCGTCAGGACATCGCCGACGTGTACATCCGATCCGAACTGCGCGCCGCCACCGCCGACAGGGTAGCGAGGGCCGCTGCGGCAGGGATCTCGCCGGGACCGGCCGCGTCGGTCGGAAAACTGATGGCATCGGACGTGCTGAGCAGGATCGGCGAGATTGCCGCAGACCTGTTGGGAGAGAACATCTCCGCCCGGGTGAACGACGACCTCTTCGCGTGGTCCGAGCACGTGTTGGGTAGCCCGGGTTACCGGCTGGCGGGCGGCACCGATCAGATTCAGCGAACCATCATCGGCGAAAGAGTGCTCGGCTTACCGTCCGAGCCACGGGAGAATCGTGATCGGCCGTGGTCGGGGCGCGACAAGCGCTGATCTACCGGGTGGAGGTCTCACCAGGCGAGGGCGAGGGCCAGACGTTCCCGATGGAACGCGGAACCACCGAAGAGTTGAGCGTCTGCGCGTGCACGTCGAAAGTACAGGTGGCAGTGGTGCTCCCAGGTGAAGCCGATTCCGCCGTGCAGCTGCACCGCTTCGGCCGTCACGGTTCGGTACGCGTCCGAGCACCACGCCTGAGCGACCGAGCCGGCCTCGGTGAGATCGTCGGCTTCGACCGCGCGGGTCACCGCCGAGCGGCTGGACTCCACCAGCACCAGAAGATCCGCGAGAGAGTGCTTGACCGCCTGGAAGCTGCCGATCTCGCGGCCGAATTGCCGTCTTTCCTTGGCGTACCGGACGGTGGCATCGAGGCTGGCCTGGGCACCGCCGAGTTGTTCGGCGGCGAGAACGATGCAGGCGATGTCGAGCGCCGCAAAGACTGCGGTGGAGGCGCTTCCGCCGGTAGTGAGACGCCGAGCCGGGGTATCGGTGAGGGTCACGGAGGCCTGAGCACGGGACAGATCCAGTGTCTCGACGCGGGAGATCGACGCGCCGTCGGCAGACGCCTCGAGGACGAAGACATCGGGGCCGTCGGGAGTTGCGGCCACGGTGACGATCCATCGCGAGCCTGCGGCACCCGGGACGGCTGGCGTGTGCCCGCTCACCGTCCATCCGTGGCTGTTCTCCGAGGCGGTGAACGGCAGGTGGTCGGGCGACCACCACCCGCGCCGGTCGAGCCCGGCGAATGCCGCAGGCTGCCCTTCGGCGATGTCGGACACCACGTCCTCGGCGCTGCCTGCGCCGACGAGCACCTGCACCGCGAACAGGGTCGAGAGGAAGGGGACCGGAAGCAGGGCAGCGCCGAGCTCCTCGGCGACGACGGCCAACTCGTCCAATCCACCTATGCCACCGCAGGATTCGGGTAATCCGAGTGTTGCCGTTCCGATCTGCTCCGCCAGTATCGACCAGGCGCGCGTGTCCCATCCTGGGCCGGCCGGATCGAGTCGACGGCACAGGTCGTGTCCGCCGAGTTCGGTGGCAGCAGCGCGGACGGCAGCTCGAAGGGCGTCGAGTTCGGCGCTCATCGTGTGGAATTCACCGGCTTTCGAGGGTGGCGTGCGCCGCGGCGAGCCGGGCAACCGGGACCCGCCGAGGTGAGCACGAGACATAGTGCAGGCCGAGCGAATTGAGGAACGAGATGGACTGCGGATCGCCGCCGTGCTCACCACAGACACCGAGTTTGACGTCGGGACGAGCGGTGCGGGCACGGTCGACGGCCATGGAGACCAGAGCGCCGACACCGTCCCGATCCAGGACGGCGAACGGGCTGTCCGTCAACAGACCGTGTTCGAGATAGTGGGCCAGTACCGTCTTCTCCACGTCGTCGCGGGAGAACCCGTAGGTGAGCTGGGTCAGGTCGTTCGTCCCGAAGGAGAGGAACTGGGCCTCGGCGGCCAATGGTTCGGCCAGCAGGGCTGCGCGGGGAGTCTCGATCATGCTGCCGACGAGATAGGGAACGGTGACGCCGGTGTCGGCGGCAACGGTCGCAGCGGCCCGGTGCACCTGTGCGATGGCCTCGGTCAGTTCGCCCGGCAGCGACACCAGCGGAATCATGACCTCGAGTTGCGGTGTCATTCCTTCGCCGTTCACCACGACCCACGCACGGAACAGAGCTTCGGCCTGGGCGGGATACAACCGGGTCTGCACCATGGCGAATCGAACTCCGCGTAGACCGAGCATCGGGTTCGATTCGTGTGTGGCAGCAGCACGTTCGGCTTGTTCGCGGTCGCGATAGTGGCCGTCGGCCGGGAGGAACTCGTGCAGCGGCGCATCGAGCAAGCGCACGGTGACGGGTCGGTCGCCGACGACACGGAGCAGGTCGGTGAAGTCCGATTGTTGCGCGGCGGTCAGGGCCGCAATGGCCTCGATCTCCTCGGCCTCGCTCTCGGCCAGTACCAGCCGTTGAACGAGCGGGAGTTGATCGCCGAGGAACTGGTGCTCGGTGCGGCACAGTCCGATTCCCTCGGCACCGAGGCGAAAGGCGGTAGCGGCGTCGTCGGCAATGTCCGCGTTGGTGCGGATTCGCAGTTCGCGGATGTCGTCCGCCCAACCGAGCAACACTTCCAGTTCCGCTGACGGCTCGGCCGGCCGAATTGCCACGGTACCGACGTAGACGTCACCGGTACGGCCGTTGACCGAGACGGTGTCGCCCTCGGCGAGGGTCACGCCGCCGGCCGTCACGGTGGCGCGCTCTTTGTCGATGCGGATGGTCGCCGCGCCGCAGACCGCCGGACGACCGGCACCGCGGGCAACGACGGCGGCGTGGGATGCGAGCCCGCCGTTGGACGTGACGACCGCGGTGGCTGCCAACAGAGCGGGCACGTCGGCGGGGCTGGTCTCGGACGCAACGAGGATGACGGCCTTGCCCTGCGCTGCCAGAGCAAGTGCTCGATCGCTCGACAGTGCGATCTCGCCGACGGCCGCACCCGGTGACGCGGGGAGTCCGCGGACGAGCAACTGCTCGCTACCGGTGAGGGTGAGCTGAGCGTGCAGAAGGTCCTGCATCAGGTCGGGCTCGAGCATGCGCACTGCCTCGCTGCGGTCGATCGATCGCGCGTTGGCCAGATCCACGGCGAGATTGGTGACCGCACGTGGGCCTGGATGGTCCAGCGCGCCTGCACTCAGCAGGGCGAGCTGGCGATCGCGGACCTCGAACTCGATCTCGGCGACACCGCGCAGATGCGGCTCGAGAGTCGCGAAGATCTGATCGAGGATCTGTTCACCACCGGGAGTGCTGGACAGTGGTTCGCCAGGACCGGGATTGGGATCGGCCTTGCGGACACCGAGGTGGAACACGCCGTGGGGTGCGTACTTGCCGGTTTCGAGGTCGCGGCTGACGGCGGAACCATGGCCCGAGTCGTCCCAGGGGCCGAGTCGCAGAGCACGGACGTGCAGTGCAAGGCCCAGATCGTCCGGTAGGGACAGAGAGCGGCGGGCCCGCTGCCCGCGGGGAGAGGCCCAGCGAGCCAACATGGCGGTCGCTGCGAGGCCGAGCTGCTCGGCAGGTTCGGTGGGAAACGGACTGCCCGTCGCACGTTCGATCAGTTCGAGAAGGGCGGGTACGCGAGAGTGACTGTCGGGGTGGTCCTCGTCCAGATCGTCGAGATCGTCGGTGTCGACGTCGAGGGCACCTTCGGCGACGAATCGAAGGGTCGCAGCCCACGAGTCGTAGATGTCGCGATCGCGTCCGATCACCTCGACGAGTGCATCGACGTTCAGAGGCGAGAGCCCGACGACCGAGATGGCAGGAGGCAGAGCCGACACCGGAACCGGTGCGCTGCATCGCAGATGCAGCAGCATGGGTCGGCGCTCGGTGCGCACCGACGGCCAGATCCCGCGGACTGCCAACTTCTCCAACAGATCGATCGTGGCGCTCGCGGTGTCGGGTACGCGCAGGCCGGCACCGGACCCGATCGGCACCGTCAGCCCGGGTACGACCGGAAGCCCGAGCGCGACAAGGTTGTCCATCTCGACGCCGTGAACCCCCAGCGCGTCGGCACCGAGACCGCGAGCACGGCCTTGCCCGTACGGCACTGCTGCGCGCGCGGAGGTGAGTACGGAACTGTCGGACAGGGTCATTCGGCGCTACCGCGAACGAGTTCCTCCTCGAGGGCCTCGTCCTCGGCGCGGGTGAGTCCCAGCATCATCAGCACGTGCTGATGGAGCCACATCCACACGGTGTGATAGCCATCGGTCAAGGGCGACGTCATCGACGCGGTGTCGCCGTTGTCGAACCGTTCGAGTGCGACATGTAGGCGGTCGCGGTACTCCAGCAGGACTGCACACTGCTTCCCACCGCGGCGGAGCAGCTTGGCCACGGACGTATGAATGTCCTCGAGCTGGTCGCGGATTCTGGCGTCGTACTGTGCATCGCCGTGGTCGTTTGCCGTGCCGTCCGGACGGCACTGCCATGCGGTGCACAGTTCCCGCAGCCGACGGTTGACCGGTAGGAATGCGCGCAGGAAGTCGGTGACCGCAGAGTGCTCGTCGCTTCCGTCTGTGAGACGAACCTGCGCACCGGCAGCGGCGATTCCGGCCTGCGTCGGCATGACGATCGGGCCCTTGGCCACGGCGTCACCGGCATCGACGACAGCCTGTAGCTCGGGCGTGACCGGCCCTCGAAGCATGCCCTTCACAACGAGGTCGACCAGAGCGGTCGATTCGGATGTGGTGGTCGCAAGGTCGTTCATGGTGCTCCTGGCGCTCTCCGGTCCCCCGTGGGGAACAGCCTTCGGCAAGTGACGTACGTCTACCGTAGGCGGGACTGTGACGGTGCTCATAACCTACTCAAATGGTAGTGGATGTCAAGAAACTTTGTCCAACTCTGTACAGGTTTGACTGCGGCTAGTTACTTGACAGCATGTCGCCTTTTGCAGCTAGGCTGCGTGTGATGGCCGCCACTCGGCCGACCGCCGTACGGGAAGAGGGATCGCGACATGGACGACCGAACCGAGCTCTACATCGGCGGGAAGTGGGTGGCCTCCGCGGGCGGGGGCACCGTAGATGTGCTCGACGCCACGACGGGTGAGCTGCTCGCCCGCGTACCCGCAGGAACGGAAACCGACGTCGACGACGCTGTCGCCGCAGCGCGCTCCGGCTTCGATGTGTGGTCGCAGTCCTCGATCGAGGAGCGCGTCTCGGTGTTGCGGCGGATCGCCGACGGGCTGGTCGAACGCGAGAGCGAGCTCGCCGAGATGATGGCGCGCGAGGTCGGGACGCCGATCGCGCGGTCTCGAACCGTACAGGTGGGGCTGGGAGTCACGATCTTCCGATCGATGGCGGACATTCTCGAGGACACCTCGTTGGAGGAACGTCGCGGGACATCGTTGATCCTGAAGGTCGGCATCGGTGTCGTCGGCGCGATCACGCCGTGGAACTACCCGCTCTACCAGCTCGCCGCCAAGGTCGCGCCTGCCATTGCAGCCGGATGCGCCACGGTGGTCAAGCCCAGCAGTGTGGCCCCGCTGGTCGCGTTCGCCGTCGCCGAGATCGCCGATTCGACCGCGCTGCCCCCGGGCGTGCTCAACATCGTCAGTGGGGCAGGCGGCCGGGTGGGGGAGCGGCTGGCCGGACACCCGGACGTCGACATGGTGAGTCTGACCGGCTCGACGGCAGCCGGTGCCCGCGTCGGACAGGTAGCTGCAGCCGGAATAAAGAAAGTGACTCTGGAGCTGGGAGGCAAGTCGGCTTTCGTCATCGCTCCCGACGCCGACTTCGATGCAGCTCTGACCGCCGCGGTGCGCGGCTGCTACGTCAACAACGGGCAGACCTGCACTGCGACAACGCGGCTGCTGGTACCCGCCGATCGCCTCGAGTACGTCGAGGAGAAGCTGGCGGAGTTGGTCGGCTCGCAGCGGATCGGTGACCCCCTCGACGAATCCGTCGACATCGGACCGATGGCATCGCGTGAGCAGCAGCAATCTGTCCTCGATCACCTCTCCGCAGTTCCCTCGAACGCTCACTTCGTGGTCGGTGGGCCGGGCGACGTGCCAGACCTGGACGATCGACTACGGTCGGGATTCTTCGTCCGCCCGACGGTGGTGAGCCGGGTCGACAACGATTCTGCGATCGCCCGTGAAGAGGTGTTCGGCCCGGTCCTCACGGTGCTCACCTACGACGGGATCGACGACGCGGTCCGCATTGCCAACGACTCCGAGTACGGGTTGTCCGGAGCCGTGTTCGCGGCCGACGACGACGCAGCGATTGCCATCGCCCGTAGGTTGCGCACCGGTCAGGTGGGCATCAACGGTGGGCGCTTCAATGCCCTTGCACCGTTCGGTGGCATGAAGAAGTCGGGTATCGGACAGATCGACGTCGACTACACCAGCTACCGCGCGGGTAACGGTGGGCACTTCCGCGCCGAGGACTGGGTGCAGCGTGGGCGAATGCTGTTCCCGGGGCTCGTTGCGTCGCAACATTTCTTGTCGAACTTCGACATCACGGTCGAGGGTGATCGGGGCACGGTCATCACCTACGTGCGAGCCGAGCACGTACTCCCGAACACCTCCGGCGATGCCGTGTTCACCATCGGCGGGTACTACACCGATTCGGTGGTGCGAGTCGGCGGTGAGTGGAAGATCTGCCGAAAGCAACTGACGGTTCTCTGGAACTCCGGCAACCCGCAGGTGCTGACGCTGGCCCGTGAACGAGCGGCTGCCCTACTCGCCGAGGCCTAGACGCGTCAGAGGCGGCGAACGGGATCGGTTCCGTCCCAGTTCGTCGCGGCGTCGGCAACACGCCGGTACAGCTCGAGAATGCTCGGCCGTGGCTCGTAGATCTCCAGGAGATGTCCGAGCTGCGGCCGCGCATCGTGGAACGCGAAGTTGTTGCCGTGCGGGGTGGACGCCGACAGTAGGGCCGGCCAACCACGCTCGGTGAGTTGCCGTTGGTGCTCGGCGAACGACGCGACCATGATCGCAACGTGGTGCACACACCCGCGTGCTCGCGTGGTCTCGGCGAATTCCGGCGGTTCGGCCGAGTGCGTGTGCACCAATTCGATCTGCATGCGGCCCCATTGCCCGTAGGCCGATGAGTGGTCGAAAGCCCCCGTTCTGCCGTCGGGGCCGTCGGCGGCCGTGATGACGTTTCTACGCACGAAGAACGGGCCTGCCCCGGTACGGACCGAAAAGTCGGCGGCCGCCTCGTGAATGTCGTCGACCATGTACGCGATCTGAACCACACTGCCCAACTCGAACTCGCTCATCCCTGATGCCTCGATTTCCACTGTCGATATTGATGCAGCTAACTGATGAACGACTGCAGATATGCAGAGTCGGCGTTCGGTCACCGTAGGTACTGCTGTTCCGGCAGGTTCCATGATTCCTGCACTGAGGCAAACAATGTCGAGTTTCGCAGATTGCTGGACTTATCCCTGTACATAGTTGAGTATGACGTGGGTAACAAAAGCGAGACTCAAGTAACTCAAGTCACAGGCGGGCTTCCATGACCGATGCACTGAGCATCACCAGTCTTTCCAAGACCTTCGGCGGGCATCGCGCGCTCGCCGGCGTGGACTTGCAGTTGGCCCCGGGGGAGATTCGAGGGCTGGTCGGCCAGAACGGGTGCGGCAAGTCGACGCTCATCAAAGTGCTTGCCGGATATCACGACCCGGACGACGGTGCCCGAATATCGGTCGATGGTCACGAGCTGGCCCTCGGTGTCCCCGGCAGCGGTGAAGCTGCCGGCCTGCGATTCGTCCACCAGGAACTCGGGTTGGTCGAAACCCTCGATGTCGTCGACAATCTGGCACTCGGCCACGGCTACCTGACCACCGCGGTCGGAACGATCGACTTCCGTGCCGAGCGATCCCGGGCCGAAGCCGCCCTCGCCGAATTGGGAGTCGAGCTGGAACTGGGGAAGCTCGCCGGGGCGCTCAGTATGAGCGAACGCACCATGCTCGCGATCGCCCGTGCGGTTCAGGACAGGTCGGGTCGAGCCGCAGTACTGGTTCTCGACGAACCGACGGCCAATCTTCCCGCAGCAGAGTCCGTTCGGCTGTTCGAGCTGGTGCGCAGAATCAGGGATCGCGGTGTCGCAGTCCTGTTCGTCTCGCATCATCTGAACGAGGTCTTCTCGCTGTGCGACAGCGTCACCGTGATGCGGGACGGCGCAATCGTGACCACACGACCACTCGACGGTCTCGACGAATCAGGCCTGGTCGAGTTGATGATCGGACGCCGTATCGACGACTTCCTGGCCGAACCGGAGGAGACCTCGGACCCCGAGGGGCAGCCCGTGCTCGAGGTGTCCGAGTTGAACTGCGGAGCGGTGGAGAACTTCGGGTTCGCGATCAGGTCCGGTGAGGTCCTCGGTATCGCCGGGATCACCGGGTCCGGTCGGGAGCAGATCGTGCCTGCACTCTTCGGTGCCGAGTCTCGACGCGGCACCGTAATCGTCGACGGTGTGGTCGTGGAACAGGGCCGCCCTGACCTTGCCATGTCGGCGGGCATCGGATGCGTACCTGCCGAACGGCTTTCGAATGCTGCCTTTGCTACCGCCTCCCTTCGCGAGAACGTCTCGGTCGCTGACCCGTGGGGGTTCTCCACAGGCGGGATCGTGCGAGTGAAACGGGAGAAGTCCGATGTGGCCACGTGGCTCGAGCGACTCGGCGTGCGCCCCGCCGGTGACACCGAGCGCCATCTCGGCACCCTCAGCGGGGGCAACCAGCAGAAGGTCGTACTGGCCAGGTGGCTTCGACGCAGTCCTCGCGTGTTGCTGCTGGACGAACCGACTCAGGGTGTCGACATCGGTGCTCAGGCCGATATCCATGCACTCGTGGACAAGGCCGCTCAGGACGGTGCCGCCGTGCTCGTGGTGTCCACCGACCACGGGGAACTGACGCGCCTGTGCGACCGGGTGATCGTCCTCTCGGTCGGCCGGGTGGTCGACGAATTCTCCCGCCCCCGCATCGACCCGGATCGACTGACGGCCTCGACTCTGAAGAAACCTGTGTCCGCCGCAGCGCGGTCCGGCGCAGAAGATCGGTGAAAGGATCACCATGACAACACAATCCCACGAAGGCACCGCAGCGTCGCCGCACACTCCGCCGCCGGGCGCCGAGGGTGGTGCGGCGGGGCGCACGTCGAGACGACGGCCGAATCTCGGACTCGATCGCTTCAGCGGTCTCTATGTGTGGATCGCCGTCATCGCGCTCTTCGCGCTCTGGATTCCGGACACCTTCATGACCCAGGGCAACTTTCGCATCATCGCGGGCGACCAGGCCATCACTGCCATGCTGGCCATCGGGTTGATCGTGCCGCTCGCCGCCGGAGTGTTCGATCTGTCCATCGCCGGCATCATGGGGTTCTCGGTCGCGATGGTGTCCTACCAGCTCTCGCAGGGCATCGGCACACCCATCGCGGTCGTCACCACGGTGCTGTGCGGAGCGTTGATCGGGGCCGTCAACGGTTTTGTCGTGGTCAAGCTCAAGGTCGATTCCTTCATTGCCACTCTGGGAATGTCGAGCATCCTGCTGGCGGGGACCTACTGGGTCACCGACGGAAAGCAGATCACCGAGGGATTCACCGATGGCTTCCTCGACCTGGGGAGCAAGCCGTTTCTCGGCCTGCCGTTGCCGTTCTTCTACATGATCGGCGTCGCTGCCGTGATGTACGTCGTACTCGAGAAGACCCCGTTGGGTCGCTACTTCTACGCCACCGGTGGTAACCGTCAGGCCGCACGGCTCGCCGGGCTACGAGTCGAGCGAATCATGTTCGGCGCGTTGATGACCTCGGCCACCATCGCGGCCTTCACCGGAGTTGTCCTCGCGGCCAAGCTCGGCACCGCCGCACCCGACATCGGCCCGTCGTACCTGCTTCCCGCGTTCTCGGCCGTATTCCTCGGCTCGACTCAGATACGCGCAGGTCGGGTCAACGTCCTGGGCACACTGATCGCCATCTATCTGCTTGCCACCGGTGTGAAGGGGCTGCAGTTGGCCGGCGCACCCAGTTTCGTCAACGACCTGTTCAACGGACTGGCCCTCATCGTCGCCGTGGCTCTCGCGGCCCGAACTGCCCGCCGTACCTAGACCTACCCCGAAAGGCGATCACATGAAATCGACCAACTGGACGAAGGCTTTCGTTGCCCTCGTGTCCGCAAGCTTGTTGGTGTCCGCATGCAGCAGCTCGGACGAGACGACGGCGACCGGAGAAGCTGCCGACGTCGCCGGCGCGCAGGCCGTCGCCGATCAGTACGAGGCCCCGCCGGCCGATCTGGTTCTGACGACGCCGTTGAGCAGAGCTCCGGACAGCGGCAAGTACGTCATCAGTATCGAGACCCCGCAACCGATCTCGAGCGCGAAGAACGATGCCATCCAGCAGGCGGCGGACGTCCTCGGGTGGCGCTATCAGCGAGTATTGATGGGCACCGACGCCGAAGCGGCACCCAAGGCGATGGACCAGGCAATCGCGCTGCGGCCGGACGCGATCCACATCTCTGGTACCCCGCTCACGATGCTCACCCGGCAGATCGAATCTGCCGATGCCGCGGGCATTCCCGTTATCGCGGACAGTATCGCGGGCCCTCCCGTCGCCGGTGTCATCTCCACCGCCTTGGACGGCGACGCTCAGGTCGAGGAGTGGGGAAAGATGGTCGCTAGTCAGGTCGTCGCAGACAGCGATGGGCAGGCGAATGTCGCAATCTTCTCGATCACCGACTACTCGATCCTCAACGTCTTCACCGACGCATTCACAGCTCAGTTGGAAGCCCAGTGCCCGGACTGCACCACCCAACTCGTGAATCAGCAGGTCACCGATCTCGGCACCAAGACTCCGCAGAGCGTCGTCAGTACACTCCAGCGGGACCCGACCATCAACTACGCGGTCTTCTCCTTCGGCGATCTCGTGTTGGGTGTCGATGCGGCGCTGCGTGGTGCGAGCCTGACCGATCAGGTGACTTTCGCCGGTCAGACGCCAACACCGGACAACCTCGAGTCGCTGAAGGGTGGCGACAACAGTGTGTGGGTCGGCTTCCCGGTGCAGATTCTGGGGTGGCGCGTCATCGACACTCTGGCGCGGCATTTCAACGGCGACGACCTCGCAGCGGCCGACGCCTCGTTCCTCCCCACGCAATTGCTCAACAGTGACAACATCGGGTCGGCAGTCCTCGACGAGGACACCGGGTACTACGTCGGTGTCGCGGATTACCAGGGTGAATTCGAGACACTCTGGCAGAAGTGACGCCTCGGGTTCTGTCCCTGTCGCATCTGTCGGCGCTGCACCTATCACCCCCGGAGTTGATCGACTGCGCTGCGTCGGGTGGCTTCGACGCGGTGGGTATCCGGGTGGCGCAGGGCGAACGGGACAGGGGATTCCTTCTCCCGGCGGGATCGGCGCTGCTGCGGGATACAGCATCTGCGTTGGCGCACAACGGGATACGAGTTCTCGATGTCGAGGTGGTCAAGCTGCATCCCGGAAGCTCCGAGGGCGATTGGTCGGCGATTGTCGAGGCAGGTGCCGAACTCGGGGCGAAGCATCTGCTCGTGACGGTGCTCGATGACGATCGCAGTCGAGCAATCGACAACTTCGACCTCCTGTCGGAGTTGTCCGGGGCGTACGGCCTACGGTGTTGTCTCGAGCCGATGATTTTCTCGTCTGTTCGGGACTTCACTGCCGCTGCTGCATTCGTCGCCGAAGCTCGGGGGAGCGATTCCGGCGTCCTCGTCGACGCCCTGCATTGGATCCGGGCGGGATCGGAGCTGGCCGATCTCGACGCCGTCGACGAGAACTCGTTGCCGTACTGGCAGATCTGTGATGCAGCGTCGGCGGAGCCCTCGGACGACCTGAATGCTGCGATCACCGAGGCTCGAACCGACAGGCTCCCACCGGGACTGGGTGCATTCCCACTGGCCGATCTCGTGCACGCACTCCCATCGACGGCTGCGGTGAGCGTGGAGGTCCCGTCCGCCCGTAGCGCGGCCGACACGCGGGCGTGGATTGCAGAACTGGGTCGAGCGACGCGAAAGGTGCTCGACGACGCGGAAAGTGACAAACTGGAGACATGACCAACAAACTGCATTGCATACTGTCATGACCGGCACCGTCGAGCGCAAGTACGTCCACGTCGTCGCACCCGGAACCGCGGAGACGACGATCGAAGCCGCATCGCCGCCTGCCCCCGACGCTGTTGTCGTCGACATCCGCTACTGCGGTATCTGTGCGACCGACACACACGGATACTCGTCCGCTGCTCTGCCACCGGCCGTGTTCGGACATGAATGGACAGGCACGATCAGCGCCGTCGGTGAGAACGTGACCACCCTGCGGGTGGGTCAACGCGTGGTGGCCGGTGTCGGGCCTGCGTGCGGTGTGTGTGCCCAATGCCGGGCAGGTCACGCCGCTCACTGCGACCTGGCCTTTGCAGAAGCCAACGGCATCACCGACGACGCACCCGTGCACGGCGGGTTTGCCACCACCCTCACGGTGTCGGCTCGCCGAGCGATTCCGGTGCTCGACGCATTGTCCGACGAGGAGGCCGCGTTGATGGAGCCGGCGACCGTGACGTTCCATGCCGTCAAACGTGCCGCGATCACGCTGGGGTCCACGGTGGTCGTTCAGGGTGCGGGTCCTATCGGTCTACTGACCGCGCAACACGCACGTACCGCCGGAGCAGGCCGCATTCTCGTCAGCGAGCCGTCGGCCGCACGTCGAGCGGCAGCAACGGATCTGGGCTTCGCAGACGTGGTGGAACCGGCGGATCTCGCAGCGCTGCTCGGTGAGGTCACCGGTGGTCTCGGCGCGGATGTCCTGTTCGAGTGCACCGGAGTCGCCGCGTTGATGCAGCCCTCCGCCGAGCTCGTCAGACGCGGCGGGACCCTGGCGTTGCTCGGGTATCCGGGCACCGATTCCTCGGTCAGCTACGGCGATTGGCAGTCGCGGGAGCTCACGGTGATCGGCTCGCTGGCGTACTCGCACGAGGACTTCATCGGTGCGATGACGCTGGTTGCCGAAGGTCGAATCGACCTGAAGTCCTTGCACACAGGCACGATCGGGCTCGGTGAATTGGTCGGGATGTTCGCCGAACTCGATTCCGGGACGAGTCGGCACGCCAAGGTGCTGGTGGACCCGAGCCGTTGACGCGGTGGGTCAGGCGGGAGCCGGCACCGGCACTGTCTGACCGCTCCCGCAGGTGGCCCCGCCGTCGACCGGAATCGCGACACCGGTGACGAACGACGCCAGCGGCGAGGCCAGGAATGCGATGACCTCGCCCACCTCCCGAGCGGTGCCCCAACGGTGTAGGGGGATCATCGTTTTGAGCGCTTCGTAGCGGTCGGGGGTGTTGTCCTCGATGCGTCGGGTCATGCCGGTGCTGATGGGCCCTGGGCAGACGGCGTTGACGCGGATTCGGTCGTTCGCCAGGTCGAGGGCGAAGGACCGCGCGAGGTTCACAGCGCCGGCTTTGGCCGCGGCGTACGGCCAGCGGTTCGGCTCGCCACCGAGCGCGGTTGCGGACGCGGTGATCACGATCGAACCGCGGCCTGTGCGCCGGAACGCGGGAATCGATTCGCGCACACCGAGTACGACGGCGCGAAGGTTGACCTCGATCGAGCGGTCGAAGACCTCCATGTCGAGGGTTTCGATGGATCCGGAAGCTGGAACACCGGCATTGAGCACCAGCGCGTCGAGGTGTCCGAACGAGGTCTCCGCGTGACGCACCGCTGCGCGGTTGTCGTCCTGTCGGGTGACGTCGCCGACGAACGGCACCGCATTGTCGTTGCCGGACAACCAATCCAAGGATTCCGCGGTGGTGTCGAATGCAACGACCGAGCCGCCGTTTTCGAGGATGATCTCAGCGGTCGCACGGCCGATACCCGAACCTGCACCTGTGACCACAGCGACGGTGTTCACGATGCGCTCGCCGTCGACAGTTCCTCGACGTCGTCGAGCAGGACTGCCAACTGTGCCGGTGCGTCGACCCAATCGTTCGGCGAACGCATCGCGTCCCAGAAGTTGGGCTCGACGATCAGGTGTTCTGCGCCTGCCGCCAGGGCAGTGCGGATGTCGCCTCTTACCCCGTCGATGCCTTGGCCTCCGGATCCGACGGCGTCCGTCGGACGCTGCAGGTAGGAACGTAGGAACAATCGCACCGGGTGTGCACCTTCCGGACGCAGGCCGCGCATCGTCTCGAGTTGTTCGAGCAGAGCTTCCGGGCTGCCGCTACTGGGATTCCAGATGTCGAACAGTGCTGCGGTGCGCTTCAATCCGGTTGCCGAACGAAGACCAGAAAGCAGCGGTGGGTGTGGCTGTTGCACCGGTTTGGGGCGCACGATGGACCGGGGGATGGTGAAGAACTCGCCTTCGAATTCCACCGGGTCGGGTCCCCAACAGGCCTGCACGGCCCGCACCAATTCGCCCATCCGACGGCCACGGGTGCGCGGATCGACGTCCATCTGAGCATGTTCTTCATCGGACCAGCCGGCCCCGAGTCCTGCCACGAGTCGTCCGCCCGACAGCAGGTCCAGAGTCGACAAGCGTTGCGCCAATTCGACCGGACGATGGTAGCCGGCCACCAGAATGCTGCTGCCGATGGTGACAGTCCGAGTGCAGGCCGCGGTGAACGCCATCAGTTCGGTGGCACCGAGTACCGAGCGATACGCCGGATGCACACTGGTGGTGTGTCGCCCGCCGTAGATCGATTCGTTCTGCTCGGGATAGAACAGGTGCTCCTGAACCCACAGGCTCGAGAAGCCCAGTTCCTCGGCCGAGGTGGCGAAGGCGCGGACGGCCCCGGCATCGACGTGTTCGCCGAGCTGAGGAAGGGACAACCCGATTGCGAGACTCACAGTACGGTCACCGTTCCCGTGTTTCCGTCGACCTCGATCATTGCACCGTCGGGAATTCTCAGGGTGGCGTCCTGCACCGAGACCGCGCATGGGATGCCCAGTTCACGGCACACGATCGACGAGTGAGTGATGGTGGCACCGACGTTGACGACGACGCCGCCGGCAAACACGAAGAGCGGAGTCCAGGCCGGGTCCGTCTGCGGAGCGACGATGATGTCTCCCTCGGCGAGGTCACCGACCTCGTAGGGATCATGAAGGATGCGTGCTCGTCCACGACTGACCCCCGGTGCACCACCGACTCCGGTCATCGAATCGCCGGGAGCTGCGACCTGCGCCTTGTTCTCGGTCCTTCTGGGCCACTGCGAGAGCGGGAGTGGCTCGAACAAGAAGAAGGGGGGCTCCAGGTCGAAGAGCGCGAGGTACTGCTCGCGCCGCTCCGCGATGGTGCTCTTGAAAGTTTCGGGATCGGCGACGAACGCGTCGAGTTCGTCGTCGAGCAACATGGTGACGTCGTGATGGTCGCCCATGATGCCGCGATCGACCATACGATGGCCCAATTCGTAGAGGGCCGTGCGCATCTCGCCCATGACCTTGACGCAGGCCGTCTTGGTCCGCTCCCGCCAGGGCATGAACTTGGTGATGGATTTGGCGGCGTCGAGGAAACTCTGACGAGTTGTGTCGTCGGGCATCTTGGCGGCGAGCTCCGCGGTGAGTGCGATGCGCTTGTTCTCGTTGCGCCCTCTGATGACCTCGGGGTCGGATTCGTCGGGACTCAGGCGCATGCCGTTGATGGCGAGCAAAGCGAGCACCGGCTTCGATTCCCAACTGTCGGAACGGATGTCCCACTCGTTCGGGGCGCGCGATCCGAACTTGTACAGAAAGTCGTCGAAGTCCTGGCGGAACTGCTTCGCATCGGGGGAGTCACTGGCGTTGACGGCCTCGAGGAGGGTGGCGAGACCGGAGTCGAACAGGGAGGTCAGTTCCGCGGACTTCGCCACCGACCGACCCATGTTCCACAGGGCGTACGACGGTTCTGCCGAGTCGACTCCGCCCAGCCCGCTGAGGAGGTCGCCGAGCTTGTCGGCCTCACCGATCGCATCGAGAAGGGCTCCGGCTACGGCCGGCCCCATGGTCGAGAGTGTGGTGGTCACGGGGTGGTAGGCGTAGCAGAAAACGAGGTCCGGAACGAAGGATCGCGCGTGGTCGACCAGTTCGCGATCAGTCAGTGCAGCAATGTCGGGGCGCGCGGCGCGGGCGTCGTCCGCGCGACGCTTCGCCTCCTCTGCCTCGGGAAAGGTGTCGGTGGTCAGTGCCCACGCGGTCTTGTCGGCCAATCCTGCAGTGAGTCGGTCGTTCTGGTGCCAGGGCTGTTCGACGTATTCCGGGATGTCGGGGTGATCGCCGACCCACAGGCTGTTCCAGACCGGAACGGTCAAGCCCGGCAGGCGGGCTCCGTTCAGCTCGGTCATCGAGAAGTTGGTGTAGTGGTAGCCGCCGAAGTTGCCGATGATCTGTGGCATGGTCTCGTCGATCTCGGAGGCCAGGTGAGTGCCGAGGTGTTCCACATATCCTTCGCGCCAGCCGATGTTGAGGCCCTTGTTCCAGACAAGGGTCACATTCAGGGGACTCGACGGGTCGGGAAGTACTTCCCCGGCGTTGGCTCGGGTGTACACCGGGTACCGCTCGCTGAACTCCCAGTCGGTGATCCAGCTGTCGCGATCGTTCTCGACGCTCACTGAGTGCTCCTCTGCCGTTGATGCCGGACTGTATTTCAAGTCACACTATAGAAACTGTGGAGCAAAAGAAACATGTACAGAGATATTTTCCGGCAAGTCGTACGCATGTGACGACGGCGAAAATCTCCACAGTAACTTTATATGAAGTGTAGTAATGGTCACTGTCTTGTGCGAGACTCGGATCACATCCCTGGTCTTGGAGAGGAACTCCATGTTCGAAAAAGTCCTCGTCGCCAATCGCGGAGAGATTGCTGTCCGTGCTTTCCGTGCCGCCGTCGAACTCGGCGCCTCGACGGTTGCGGTCTATCCTTTCGAGGATCGAAACTCCGCTCATCGCGCCAAGGCCTTCGAGGCGTACCAGATCGGTGACCCGGGAAACCCGGTCGGCGCTTACCTTTCGGTCGACGCTGTCATGGCTGCGGTACGTGAGTCGGGAGCCGACGCGGTGTATCCCGGATACGGATTCCTTTCGGAGAACCCGGCATTGGCAACGGCGTGCAAGGATGCCGGCATCACCTTCGTCGGTCCATCGGTCGAGGTCCTCGAGCTCACCGGTGACAAGTCCCGGGCGATCGCCGCAGCGAAAGCGGCCGGGTTGCCGGTCTTGGCTTCGTCGCCTCCGTCCGACGAGCCGGACGTGCTGATCGACGCGGCCCGGGCCATGACTTTCCCCCTGTTCGTCAAAGCGGTCGCCGGTGGCGGTGGACGTGGAATGCGCAGAGTGCCTGCGCCGGAGCAACTCCGAGACGCGATCGAGGCAGCCTCGCGTGAAGCGAAAGCCGCATTCGGTGACGGGACCGTGTTCCTCGAACAGGCGGTCATCGATCCCCGGCATATCGAGGTGCAAATCCTCGGCGATTCGAGTGGGGAAATCATCCATCTGTTCGAGCGGGACTGCTCACTGCAGCGACGTCACCAGAAGGTCGTCGAAGTGGCGCCCGCACCCGGTCTCGATCCCGAACTCCGGCAACAGATGTGTGCCGATGCGGTGGCCTTCGCTCGACACATCGGCTACACCTGCGCCGGCACTGTCGAGTTTCTGCTCGATCCGCACGGAAACTACGTCTTCATCGAGATGAATCCCAGAATCCAGGTGGAGCACACCGTCACCGAGGAGATCACCGACGTGGACCTGGTGACGTCGCAACTGCGGATCGCATTCGGAGACACCCTGGCCGATCTGGGTCTGAGCCAGGACGACATAGAAATCCGGGGGTCGGCGATTCAATGCCGGATCACCACGGAGGATCCAACCGACGGATTCCGTCCCGACACCGGTGAGATCACCGCCTACCGCACACCGGGAGGATCGGGTGTGCGATTGGACGGCAGCGTCGGAGTCGGATCGGAGATCAGCCCTCACTTCGACTCGATGCTCGTCAAGATCATCTGCAGAGCAGCAGATTTCGCGACGGCCTGTGCTCGCTCCCGGCGCGCGGTCACCGAGTTCCGGGTGCGAGGAGTCGCGACCAACATTTCGTTTCTGCAAGCGGTCCTGGAAGATCCGGACTTTCTCGCATGGAACGTCGACACGAACTTCATCGAGGGCCATCCACTTCTGTTGACGCAGAACGTCTCTGCAGACCGCGGCTCTCGTATTCTTCGGTATCTCGCAGACGTGACCGTCAACTGCCCGCACGGGGAACGTCCGTCGCCGGTGTACCCCGTCGACAAGCTTCCTCCCATCGACGCTCACACAGCCCCGCCTGCAGGCTCCCGCGATCGGCTCCGTGCACTCGGCCCGGCCGGCTTCGCAGCCGATCTTCGCTCGGCCTCCGCTCTTGCAGTGACCGATACGACGTTTCGGGACGCTCATCAATCGCTGCTGGCCACGCGGATACGCACCCGTGATCTGGTGGCCGTGGCACCCCACGTCGCGCGACTGACACCGCAGCTGTTGTCGGTGGAGGCGTGGGGTGGTGCAACGTACGATGTCGCGCTGCGCTTCCTGCACGAGAATCCGTGGGAACGGCTCGCGCTGTTGCGATCCGCGATGCCCAACATCTGTCTCCAGATGCTGCTGCGCGGCCGGAACACCGTGGGATACACGGCTTATCCGGACAGCGTGACGCATGCTTTCGTGGCGGAGGCGGCCGAGACCGGTATCGACATCTTCCGAATCTTCGATGCTCTGAACAATGTCGATCAGATGAGGCCCGCGATCGATGCGGTGCGTGACACCGGTGTCGCGGTGGCGGAGGTGGCAATGTCCTACACCGGTGACCTGGCCGATCCGGGCGAGAGCCTCTACACCCTCGACTACTATCTCCGGTTGGCCGAGGAGATCGTCGAGGCGGGAGCTCATGTTCTGGCCGTCAAGGACATGGCCGGCCTGCTGCGTCCGGCTGCGGCAGCCACCTTGGTCACCGCCTTGCGGTCACGGTTCGACCTCCCCGTGCACCTGCACACCCACGACACACCGGGCGGCCAGTTGGCTACCTATTACGCCGCGTGGCAAGCGGGAGTAGACGCTGTGGACGGCGCAAGCGCGGCGCTCGCCGGCACGACGAGCCAGCCGGCACTGTCGGCCATCGTGGCCGCAACCGAACACACCGATCGCGCAACCGGCCTCGATCTCGGCTCGGTATGCGACCTCGAACCGTACTGGGCTGCAGTGCGATCGGCGTATGCGCCCTTCGAATCCGGACTGCGGGCACCGACGGGACGGGTGTATACGCACGAGATCCCGGGTGGCCAACTCTCCAATCTCAGGCAGCAGGCGGCCGCATTGGGACTTGCGGAGCGCTTCGAGGACATCGAGGAGGCGTATTCAGGTGCAGACCGCATTCTGGGGCGGATCACCAAGGTCACACCGTCCTCGAAGGTCGTGGGGGACCTGGCGATGGCTCTGGTCGGTGCAGATGCCACCGCAGCGGAATTCGCTGCCGACCCGTCGAGCTACGACATTCCAGGATCGGTCGTCGACTTCTTCCGTGGTGATCTCGGCACGCCGGCCGGAGGTTGGCCCGAACCGCTGCGGAGTCGGGCGCTGAAGGGGAGGGCAGAGGCCTCCCCGCAGGTTTCGGTCGGTGCCGCGGATCGAGCGGCTCTGGCAACGTCGGGACGCGAGCGGCAAGAGACGTTGAACAGGTTGCTGTTCCCGGGGCCAGCTGCTGAGTTCGAGCGACACCGCGACAGCTACGGCGATACGTCGCAGCTGTCGACCAATCAGTATTTCTACGGGTTGCGACAGGGCGAAGAACATCGAGTCGTGCTCGAACCGGGGGTGGAATTGCTCATCGGATTGGAGGCGATCTCCGATCCCGACCCCTCGGGAAGTCGAAATGTGTTGTGCGTCCTCAACGGTCAACTGCGGCCGGTGCGTGTGCGTGATCGGAGCATCGAGAGCGCCTCACGGTCCGCCCAGAAGGCAGACCGCACCGATCCTGCTCATCTGTCCGCACCTTTCAGCGGCGTGGTGACGCTGTCGGTGAAAGAGGGTGACACCGTGGACAAGGGGGAGTCGGTCGGATCCATCGAAGCGATGAAGATGGAAGCGACGATCACCGCGACCACCGCAGGCGTTGTCACCCGAGTGCTGATCGGCGGCGGGGCACCGGTCGAGGGCGGTGACCTGTTGTTGGTGGTAGGGGCCTAGGGCCCTCAGGGACCCTGCACGAGGGCGGCCGCAACGGCCTCCACGTGCAGGGTGGTGCTTCCGAACAGGAGCTCGCTGGTCTTGGCCCGACGAAAGTACCTGTGCAATGGGTGTTCCCACGTGAAGCCGATGCCCCCGTGGATCTGGATTGACTCCTCGGCGGCGAACGTAGCGGCCCGCGAAGCGAGCACTCGCGCGGTGGCCGCAGCGACGGAGAACTCCGGGCCGCGTCGCGTGTCGGCTCCCGCGGCGTCGAGCACAGCGGCCTCGGCCAGTTCGATCGCGATCGACATGTCGGTCAGACGATGCTTGATCGCTTGGAACGACCCGATGGCCCGGCCGAATTGTCGCCGGGTCTTCGCATAGTCCACCGACATCTCCAGGCAGGCCCGCGCCGCGCCCACTTGCTCGGCGGCAAGTGCCGTGATCGCCACTGCTTGCGCTGTGTCGAGACCGGCCGACATGTCTGCGCCGGTGATTCGGTGCGCGAGGGCACCGGAGAATTCGACGCGAGCAAGCCCTCGGGTGAAATCCAATGTTTCTCGGCGAGTTCGGATAACTCCCTCTGCGTGTGCGTCGATCGCAGCGAGGTGAGGTCCGTCCGATCCGTTCGCGACCACGAGCAACACATCGGCATCGGAGCCGTCGACGACGGACTCCTGGGCACCGTCGAGAACGACGGTGTCGGAATCCTGTACGCGCGCGGTGACGAGCGACGTGCCGAAGGGGAATCCCGTCACGAGCGCTGCAGTGGCGGAGCCATCGGCGATCGGCGGGAGGTACTGCGCGCAGGCAGCATCGGAACCGGCATGCAGCAGAGTGAGCCCGGCCAAGATCACCGACGAGAAGTACGGAGCACTTCCGAGAGATCGACCGAGTTCGGACATCACGACAACAGTGTCCTTCAGCGTGGAGCCCGCACCGCCGACGTGTTCGGGGAACGGAATCTCGGTCAAGCCCATCTCCAGAAGCGCAGGCCATACATCCCGTCCTGCGGCAGTTCTGGACAAGGACGCGCGCAGGCTACTGCCCAGGTCCTGCTGTTCTTCCGACAGTTCGAGTCTCATACGAGGCCTTCCCGTGGTTCACGCGGCAAGCCGAGTCCGCGTTCGCCGATGATGTTGCGCTGAATCTCGTCCGAGCCCCCGGCAATTCGGTAGCCGGGTGCGCCGAGAAGATGCTCGGTCCAGGCGAAGGTGTCGGGCACCCCGGTGTCGGCCAGGATGCTCGGCCCGAGGAACGACGCCGCGGCGTCGCCGATTCGCTTGAGGTTCTGAGTCCAGACCAGCTTGCCGATGGAACCCTCCACGCCCGGGACCGCCCCGGCCAACTCTCGCTCGGCGTACCGGGCTACCAGCAACGCCGCGGCTCGCTCGTAGATCGCCGCGTCGGCGAGCTGCTGGCGAACCAGTGGGTCGTCGGTTATGCCCAAAGTCTTTGCCAGCCGGACCAAGTCGGCACTGTTCCCCCCGGCGCTGACAATTCCTGCGCTCGAACTTCGCTCGAAGCCGAGCGTCGTGAGCGCGACAGTCCAGCCGTCCCCCTCGGCTCCGAGGCGCAGCGAGTCCGGCAATTCGACATCGGAGAAAAACACTTCGTTGAAGGTCGAGCCACCGGACATCTGGCGGATCGGCCTGATATCGACACCCGGGGTGTGCATCGGCACCATGAATGCCGTCATACCGCGGTGTTTCGGGACTGTCGTATCGGTGCGGGCGATGAGTAGACCCCATTCCGAGAACTGGGCTCCCGAGCTCCACACTTTCTGGCCGTTCACCCGCCAGCCACCCTCGGTTTTCGTTGCCTTGGTGGACAATCCGGCGAGGTCGGAACCGGCTCCGGGCTCCGAGAACAGCTGACAACACAGTTGTTCGGCCCGCAGAAAGGACGTGACGAACTGCTGCTTCTGCTCGTCCGTGCCCAGGGCATGAATTGTCGGGGCCACCAGTTCGACAGTGACAAGGACGCTTTCGTGCCGGTCCGGCGCTGCGAAGTCTCGCTCGAGCCCGACGAACGCGCGCTCGTGGCTTGCGGTCAACCCCGGACCGCCCCATTCCGGAGCCCACGTGATGGCTCCGAAACCGGCGTCGACGCGCACCCCCTGCCAGCGTTTGGCTGCGTCGATGAGCTGCTGCTCCTCGACGTGGCTGCGATCGTGGAAGATCGCGTAATTCGAATCGGTCGATTCGTTGCTTCGCCGCGCCAGGTTTTCTTCGAGCCATGCCTCGGCCTTCTCGGTGAAGGCCCGAACGTCGATACCGCGATCATCCGGCGTCATGCCTTCTTGCCTCCTGCCATCTCGGCAATACGTGCCTCGACTGCAGACTTCGAGTCCGGGTGTTCGGACAGGCGCAGTGTGAACGTCTGTTCCAGCTCGTATCCGCGCTTGAGATCGAGGTCCTCGCAGCCGTTGAGCGACTTCTTCGCCAGGGTGAGTGCGTAGCGGCTCTTCGACGCAATGGATCGCGCACGTGTCATGGCCGTGGCCGGACAGTCGTCATGTGAGACGACCTCGATCGGTGCGCCCCACCTGCGCAGGGTTTCGGCGTCGACAGCTTCGGCGGTGAAGAACATCCGCCGCATGGCTTGCTGCGGCAGCATTCGGGCCGTGAACCGGCCGCCGCCGAGCACACCGACCCCCATTTCCGGCAGGCCGAAGGTCGCTCGCTCCGACGCGACCACCAGATCGCAGACCGAGGTCAATCCGAATCCGCTTCCGAGGCAGGGGCCGTTGACGGCCGCGATCACCGGGAGTGCGCAGTCCAGCACTCCGAAAATCGCTCGGCGCGCTTCCCGCATCTCGATCTCTCCGCCGATCGAATCCATGACCCGAAAGCTTCCGAGATCGTTTCCGGCGCAGAATATTCGGCCACGACCGGTCAGCACCACAGCGCGAATATCCTGGTTGTCCGACAGTGCCTCGAAGACCGTAGCGATCTCCCCGTACATCTGCGTGTCGATGGCGTTGACCTTGCCGCGGGCCAATTCGACCACTGCGATGCCGGGTTCCGGCTCGGTCACCGTGAGATGTTCGATTCCATCAGGCTGGAGAGGCATTGGGATGTCCTATCTTTCGTGTGCTGCGGCAAAGGTCATCGCAGCCATCTGCGGCGGCACCGTGACGCGGTTCTGCGTCCAGTTGCGCAGCGCGAACTTCTGAATTTTTCCGCTTGCCGTCTTGGGCAGCGAATCTACGATGAACAGGCTTTCCGGAATTTTCTGCATGGCGATTCTGCGGTGCACGAGGAACTCACGCACCTCCTCGAGACTCAGGTCTCGGTGCTCGCGGGTGACGACGAATGCGCAACCACGTTCTCCCGTCACAGGATCGGGACCTGCCACCACGGCAATCTCGAGCACGTCGGGGTGTGCGCCGAGCTCGTTCTCCACGTCGTAGGCGCTGACCTTTTCACCCGACCGGTTGATGATGTCCTTGATTCGCCCCACCACATGGAGGGCACCGTTGGCGTCGAAGCGGCCGAGATCACCGGTACGGAAAAATCCGTCCTCGGTGAACGCCGCCGTATTGAGAGAGGCATCGAGGTAGCCGAGAAAGGTGTCCGGTCCACGCCATAGAATCTCGCCGACATCGCCGGTCTGCGCGAGTCCACCGTCGGCATCGGTCACCATCACCTCGGTCGACTCGATGGGGCGACCGTCGGATTTCATCCGCAGGGCAGGCTGGTCCCACCGGTCCGCTGTGGTGACCGACGGCCCCTCGGTGGCCCCGTACATCCGAACGACGGTGCCGAGGCGGGTGGTGGCCGCCGCGGTCAGAGCATCGGGGATGTCGGCTCCACCGCAGACTATGTACCGGATCGACGGGGTCGACGAGTCGGTCGCCTCGGCGGCATCGAGCAAGCCTCGAAGGAACGGCGTCGAGAAGATCATGAAGCTGCACCGTTCGTCGATCACTCGCTGCAACGCCGTCACCGGATCCCAGTCGGCCTGCAACACCACGGTTGCGCCCACTACGAACGGGAGAACCAGAGCGCAGTTGACTCCGGTGATGTGCGTGACCGGAGACGGATTGAAGACGACGTCGGTTTCGTTCAGTCCGAACCACCGCGCCATCGAAAGGTTTTCGTAGACCAGCGTGTTGTGGCTGTGCAGTACGCCTTTGGAGTCTGCGGTCGTCCCCGACGTGTAGAGCAACAAGCAGACGTCGTCGGGCGACGGAGAAGTCGCAGCATCGAGGTCGGCGACCATCGAGTCCGTGACCTCGCCGATCAGGTCGGTCCACCTCGTGCCAGGTCGGTCGTCCACGTAATCGCCAACGGTGACAATCGATTCGAGGTCCGGTAGTTCGGCGGAGAGATCGCTGTACATGTCGGTGACGTCGACCCCGTGCAACTCCGCGGGTACGAAGGCGATCCGCGCCCGCGACTGACCGAAGATGAATCGCAGCTCACGAAACCGGTAGATCGGCACGATCGGATTGGCGATGGCTCCGAGCTTCATCGCGGCATGGAATACGACGATTGCCTCGGTGCAGTTGGGGAGTTGGAATGCGATCACATCGTCGGAGGTGATTCCTCTGGCGTGCAAGGCAGCCGCCAGACGAGTCGCGTCACGGTCGATGTCGGCGAATGTCGCGCGCCGGTCGCCGTCCACCACTGCAGTGGCGTCGGGGTAGAGGCGAGCGGCACGCGAGAGGTAATGCCCGATCGGAAGATCTCTCCACAGCCCGCGTTCGCGATACGTCCGGGCGAGGTCGATGTCCGGCGGCCGAGTCGGCAACATGGTCGGCTCCTGCCCTAGTCCCTCAGTTTTCTGACAATCACTACAGTAACTAAGCTATCAAACTATGTATAGAGTTAGCCCGCATCACACCGAGAACAACGATGTCAGGTCATAGACATGACAGCTGAGGAGAGCACCGCTCCGCGGGTGCGGTCGCCCAAGGTCTCCGCGAGGATCGCCAACATCATCGCGGACCGGATCCTCGACGGGGGCGTCGTGGAGGGGGAGCGGTTGCCCACGGAAAAAGACATGATGGCCGAGCACGGTGTTGCTCGGACCACGGTCCGTGAAGCGCTGCGGTTGCTCGAAAGCCGTGATCTGGTCACCATCAAGTCGGGGATCGGCGGCGGCCCTGTGGTCAAGCGACCGAGGCTCGAATCGCTCGGCAACACCATGAAGCTATTCCTGCAGTTGGACGGGGCCAACATCAGCGATGTCATAGATGCCCGTCTGATGCTCGAGCCCATCATCGCTCGCGAGGCCGCGACGAATGTGAGCGACGAGCAGATACAGCTCATGCAGAGTGCTCTCGACCGAATGCGTGAGGACCCTGGTGATTACGGAAATTTCCAGGAGAACAATGCAGAGTTCCAGCGGGGGGTGTACGACGCGGCCGGAAATCCGGTCCTGAACATCCTGATGGAAACTCTCTGGTTGTTGGTACGTGACGCCGAACCGAACGAGCATCCTCTCGCGACGCGGCTTGCGGCTATCGAGATGCAGCAGGACGTTCTCGACGCGCTGAGCTTGCGCGATCCCGACGCTGCTGCGGCCACGATGAGCGCGTTCGTCGGCGAATCGGCGAAGTACTACCGCCGCCGCCTGCGGGCCATAATTTCCCGTCCGGTTCGGTGGCAGATGTAGATCTCGAGGTGGTGTCGGAGCGGATCTCGTCGCTGACTCCATCGAGCTGACGGTGTGAGTCGGCGCAGTGCTCGGTTTCCAGTGCTCACTCGATGTGCTCTTCGTCCAGTCGGCTTTCGGCAGTGCCGCTGGACGCTCGGAGTGGCCCGACGCCGGTGAAGAGAACCGACGCTCCTGCCGTCAGAAGCTCGGGAAGGCTGTTGTTCTCGTCGATCAGCCAATGCTCGTACGCCGAGATCGCCACCCCCAAGAGCATCCATCCGACAGTGCGCGGAAGATGGTCGCCGGGGTCGGAGTTCGTCCGTGCTGCCACGTATTCGGCGATGACCTGACGCCAGCCCTCGTACATCACCATCGAGTAGCTCTGCAGTGCTGGATTTCCCAGGATCAGTGCCATGCGCTGACGGTGTACGGCGGCTTCTTCCTCGGGAAATGTGTTGAACTGCAACAGGGCCGAGTGCAATCCGTCCGCGAGTCCGACACTGCCGGGCAGGTCGTTCAGATGCGTCCTCAATGCCGTGAGTTGAGCGTCGAAATCGCCCCAGGGAACTGCGTTCTTGGACGGGAAGTAGCGAAAGAACGTGCGCCTCGCGATGCCCGCGGCATCGGCTATGTCGTCGACGCTGGTCTCCTCGAATCCCTTGGCGGCGAACAGTTCGATTCCGAGATCGCTCAGTTCGCCTCGCGTTGTGGACGGGCGCCTACCTGGCTGACTGGACGGTTTTGCGCTCCTGACCATTTTCTTCTTTCCATTCTCTGGTTTTCTGCACTCAGTGTCATTATCTTGGTGACCCAAGCCACTGTCGACTCCGATTGTGGTCCGAACAACCTCAGGAGGTTTCCGATGTCGAAGAACAACGAGAACGCTGTAGTCGATACGGCAGTCGTCGAATCCGATCTGGTCGAAGAGTCGTTGGTCGAGGAAGTATCCATCGACGGCATGTGCGGCGTGTACTGATCATGACCACTGCGGTGCGCGAGGACCTCGACGAGTTGGACCTGGATGTGCGGTGGATTCTGCATCCGCAGGTGGCGTTGCGGCCGGAGTCGTTCGGGGCGCTGCTCTACCACTTCGGAACTCGCAAGCTCTCGTTCCTGAAGAACCGCACGATCGTGGCGATCATCGAATCGCTGCCCGACCACCCGGATATGCGGTCGGCGATCGTGGCTGCGGGAATCACCGAGTCGCAGTCGGCACCGTACGTCACGGCACTCGCGACGTTGGCCCGCTCGAACATGATCACTCGCCCGTAAAGCCCTGACCTATCGCAGAAGAGGACTTCCGCCCATGACCTCCACCCTCGAAAGACCAGCTCCGGTAGGAAAACTGGTCGATCAATTCGAACTCGGACTCGACGCCCCCATCTGTCTGACGTGGGAGTTGACGTACGCCTGCAACCTTTCCTGCGTGCACTGCCTGTCCTCGTCGGGTCGCCGTGACCCGCGCGAACTCAGTACCGAGCAGTGCAAGTCGATCATCGACGAGCTGCAGAAGATGCAGGTGTTCTACGTCAACATCGGTGGCGGTGAGCCGACGGTCCGCAGCGATTTCTGGGAGCTCGTCGACTATGCGACTGCGCATCAGGTGGGGGTGAAGTTCTCCACCAACGGGGTCAAGATCGACAAGAAGGTGGCCGCGCGTTTGGCTGCGTCGGATTACGTGGATGTGCAGATTTCCATCGACGGGGCGACGGCGGAGGTCAACGATGCGGTCCGCGGGCCGGGTTCGTTCGATATGGCCTGCCGTGCGTTGGAGAATCTGAAAGAGGCGGGCTTCCGGGACGCGAAGATCTCGGTGGTCGTCACCCGGCACAACGTTTCTCAGCTCGACGACTTCAAGGCCTTGGCCGACAAATACGCTGCAACATTGCGCATCACGCGGCTTCGGCCGTCGGGACGTGGCGCGGATGTCTGGGACGATCTGCATCCGACGGCGGGGCAGCAGCGAGAGCTCTACAACTGGCTCGTCGCGAACGGTGAGGGAGTGTTGACCGGTGATTCGTTCTTCCACCTGTCGGCGTTCGGTGATGCTCTGCCCGGACTCAACCTGTGCGGTGCCGGGCGTGTGGTGTGTCTGATCGACCCGATCGGCGACGTGTACGCATGCCCGTTCGCCATCCACGAGAACTTCCTCGCCGGCAACATCGTGCGAGACGCCAAAGACGACATGGGCGGGTTCCAAACCGTCTGGCAGACTTCGGAATTGTTCCAGGAGTTGAGGTCTCCGCAGACCTCGGGTGCGTGCACCAAGTGTGCTCATTTCGATGCGTGCCGCGGTGGCTGCATGGCGGCGAAATTCTTCACGGGCCTGCCCATGGACGGTCCTGATCCCGAATGCGTCATCGGTAACGGCGAAATGGCGTTGGCGGCGGCGGGGGAGATCCCCAAGTCCAGCGTCGATCATTCCCGTACCGGGCAGCGCAAGACCCCACGAAAGTCGGTGCCGCTGACGCTGATGATGCGTCCCCCGGCGAAGATCTGCGACGAGAACCCGCTCGCAGGAATGGAACAGGAACACTGATGGCCAAGAGTGCGTGGTTCGAGACCGTTGCCGAAGCGCAGCGACGAGCGAAGAAACGTCTACCGAAGTCCGTGTACGCCGCACTCGTGGCGGGGTCCGAACGCGGGTTGACGATCGACGACAACATGGCAGCATTCGGCGAACTGGGGTTCGCCCCGCACGTTGCCGGTCTGTCCGACAAGCGGGACTTGTCGACGACGGTGATGGGGCAACCCCTGTCGTTCCCGGTGATGATCTCCCCGACGGGTGTCCAGGCGGTGCATCCCGACGGTGAGGTCGCCGTCGCGAGAGCTGCTGCAGCGCGGGGCATTGCGATCGGATTGTCCTCGTTCGCCAGCAAGTCCGTCGAGGAGGTCGCTGCGGCGAATCCGCAGACGTTCTTCCAGATGTACTGGGTGGGCTCGCGCGAGATCCTGCTGCAGCGGATGGAGCGGGCACGCGCCGCGGGAGCCGTCGGATTGATCATGACCCTGGACTGGTCGTTCTCCAACGGCCGCGATTGGGGCAGCCCGTCGATTCCGGAGAAGATGGACCTCAAGGCAATGGTGCAATTCGCTCCCGAGGGCATCATGCGACCGAAGTGGTTGTGGGAGTTCGCCAAGACCGGCAAGATTCCCGACCTGACGACGCCCAATCTGACGCCACCCACCGGTGGTCCTGCGCCGACGTTCTTCGGAGCGTACGGCGAATGGATGGGCACCCCGTTGCCGACGTGGGAGGACGTGGCGTGGCTGCGTGAGCAATGGGGTGGGCCGTTCATGCTCAAGGGAGTGATGCGGGTCGACGACGCCAAACGAGCCGTCGACGCGGGCGTGACCGCTATTTCCGTCTCCAATCACGGCGGCAACAATCTCGACGGCACCCCGGCTCCGATCCGGGCGTTGCCTGCGATCGCCGAAGCCGTGGGCGATCAGATCGAGATCACCCTCGACGGCGGAATCCGACGGGGCAGCGACGTGGTGAAAGCACTCGCACTCGGTGCGCGTGCGGTGCTCATCGGCCGGGCGTACCTGTGGGGTCTGTCGGCCGGCGGTCAGGCAGGCGTGGAGAACGTCCTCGACATTCTGCGCGGCGGAGTCGATTCCGCCGTCCTCGGGCTCGGACACACCTCGGTACACGATCTCTCGCCGTCGGATGTGGTGATGCCGCCCGGGTTCGACCGGAAGCTCGGCGTCTGAGCACCAGCGTGTGGTTCGAGACCGTTGCCGAAGCGCAGCGGCGAGCACGGAAGCGCCTCCCGACGTCGGTGTACTCGGCGCTGGTAGCAGGTTCCGAACGTGGTCTGACCGCGGCGGACAACACCGCCGCGTTCGCCCAACTCGGGTTCGCCCCACACGTGGCAGGATTGTCGGACACCCGAGAGTTGTCGACGACACTGATGGGGCAACCGCTGGCGTTCCCGGCGATGATCTCCCCGACGGGTGTGCAGGCGTTACACCCGGACGGTGAGGTCGCCGTCGCCAGAGCTGCTGCGGCGCGGGGGATTTCGATGGGGTTGTCGTTGTTCGCGAGCAAACCGATCGAAGAGGTCGTGGCCGCGAACCCGCAGACGTTCTTTCAGCTGCACTGGGCCGGTTCACGAGAGTTGTTGCAGCACATGCTTCAGCGTGCACGTGATGCAGGCGCGGTCGGGCTGATTCTGACAATGGACTGGTCGTTCTCGGAGGGCCGTGACTGGGGTAGCCCGGTGATTCCCGAACGCCTCGATCCGAGGGCGATGATCCGGTTCGCGCCGCAAGCGCTGTGTCGGCCACGGTGGCTGACGCAGTGGGCGCGGTCGGGCGTATTCCCTGATCTGACTGCTCCGAACCTCGCGCCGCCCGGTGGGCGTGCGCCGACGTTCTTCGCTGCGTATCGAGAGTGGAAGGCGACCCCGCTGCCCACGTGGGATGACATCGCGTGGTTGCGCGAGCAGTGGGACGGGCCGTTCATGCTCAAGGGTATCTCGCGAGTCGACGACGCACTGCGGGCCGTGGACGCAGGCGTCACCGCGGTTTCGGTGTCCAATCACGGCGGTAACAATCTCGACGGTTCCCCGGCGTCGATCCGGGTGCTGCCGTCCATCGCCGAGGCGGTGGGCGATCAGGTCGAGATCACCCTCGACGGTGGTGTGCGTCGGGGAAGTGACGTGGCGAAGGCACTCGCGCTCGGTGCGCGGGCAGTGCTGATCGGACGCGCATACCTGTGGGGTCTAGCGGCTGATGGTCAGGCCGGCGTGGAGAACGTGCTCGACATCCTGCGCGGCGGCCTGGACTCCGCGGTCCTCGGTCTCGGCCACGCGTCGGTCCACGAACTGTCACCGTCGGATGTCCTCGTGCCGCCTGACTTCACGCCGTCGAATCAGCTCCCCGGTCTGGGATAACCGACGCCGATCGGAGTCCGGGATCCAGAACCGAGGAGCCGATTCGACGCGGCCGGCCGCCATGGAAAGGCGAATCGACAGTCACCATTCGGACAGGTGAGTGTGGCCGTCCTGTAGTGCGCGAGCGAACAGGGCGGCCTTCGTCGGCGCGTTGCGTCCCACCGCCGCGTATTTCTGCCGGATGCGGGTGATGTGGGTGTTGATCGTGCCCACCGAGATGTAGACGGACCGAGCTGCGACCGTTTTCGAGTCGCAGGCGAACCAGGCGAGCATGACCTCGATCTCGCGGGCGCTCAACGCAGGCTTGCGGTGGCGAGCTTCGAGCGGTGTCGGGACTGCACCGGGTCCCCGCTGTGCCGGCCTCCGGAACGGGTGATGCACTGCCGATGCCAGCGTTTGTTCGAGCACGAGAATTTCCCCCCTGGAGTGTCCACTTGCCCCGACCACACCGTCCATCGTCGACTGGACTTCGTCGCAGATCCAGCTGAACGGGCATGTCCGTACAAGGTCAATACGGACGGCCACGGACTCCGTACGAGCGTCATTCAAACGCATCAATTTGCTGTTCGTGCAGCTCAGCGTGACGCGCGAGTGCCTCTATCGAGGTTTTCCCGGTTCTATAGTTCTCGCTCATGACCATCGACCGTCCGGATCCTTCGTCGATCACGGACCGCACGGAATTCGCGGCAGCATTGCGTGCGATCCGGACCGAGGCGGGTGCCACGGTCCGGGAGATCGTCGAGCGTTCCGGTGGCTTGCACGGCACCATCGGTGGCTGGTTCTCCGGACATCACGTCCCGACCAAAGCCAGCGCCGAGATGTTCGCCGCCGTACTGATCGCATGCGGCGTCGCCGACGAGGACGAGCGCGCCCTGTGGTGGGACGCGGTGTCGAGGGTGCGGTCGATCCCGGGCAGGCGGACCGTCGATCCGGTGAAGGGCGACCCTCCGTACAAGGGTCTCGAGGCGTTCGAGCCGGCCGATGCGGAGTGGTTCTTCGGCCGTGACGACGTGATCGAGCGTCTGAGCACGCGCGTCCGGGAAGCCCTCGGCTCCGGTGGAGGCATCGTCTTCGTCGTCGGTGCTTCGGGCTCCGGCAAGTCCTCGCTCCTGCGTGCCGGGCTGGCATCGAGATTCCCCGGTTCGAAAGTCCATTCCGGCGTCGGCGATATTCGTGCCTTCCCCGAGCGAGCCGAATCCTTTGCGCCGGGATCGGTTCTCGTCCTCGATCAGGCCGAGGAGTTGTGGACACTGGCGACACCGGTCGAGCGCGAGAACTTTCTGCGTGCGGCAGCGGCGTTGCCGAGCGCGGGGTCGGTTCTCGTGGTCGGACTGCGGGCGGATTTCTACCAGAACGCCGTGTCCGAGGACGCGCTGCTCGCCGGCCTGTCCGACAACCCGGTGGTTGTCGGGCGTCTCACCGAGTCACAACTGCGGGAGGTCATCGTGTCGCCTGCCGCGAAGGCGGGTCTCTCCGTCGAGGCCGCCCTCGTGCAGGTCTTGGTCGGCGAATTGGGTCCACGCGGATCGCAGTTCGCCCACGACTCCGGCGCTTTGCCGCTGCTGTCACATGCCCTGCTCACCACGTGGCAGGTGTCGAGCGGCAGAACGTTGACTGTCTCGGACTATCTCGCAACCGGCGGGATCGGCGGTGCCGTGGGGCAGAGCGCCGAAGAAGTGTTCTCGGCCTTGACCGCCGAACAGCAGCGCGAGACACGGCGCATCTTCATGCGGTTGATCAATCTCGACGACGAGGTCGTCACTCGTCGCCGAGTCGATCGTGTGGAGCTGTTCAACGGAGACGAGAACGCGGACGCGGTCACCGACGTCGACATCGTCGTCGAACGGTTTGCCGCACGCAGACTGCTGACCGTCGGAGAAGAGACCGTCCAGATCACCCACGAGGCGTTGCTGACGGCGTGGCAGCGGCTGCGCGAGTGGCTCGACGACGATCGTCAGTGGCTCGTCGAGCACCGTCGACTCACCCAGGCCGCAGAACTGTGGGAGAACAACGATCGCGACGACGGTTCGTTGCTGCCGGAATCGAGGTTGGCGCTGGTGCAGGAATCTCTCGGTCCGGTACGTCGGCGAGATCTCAACTCGGTCGAGAGACGGTATCTCGACGCGAGTGCGAACCGAATCGAGCAACAGAACCGCAGCGACCGACGTCGGCGACGCACCCTCGAAACGCTCGTCACTGCACTCGCGCTTCTGACCGTACTGGCTGTGACACTGGCAGTGACCGCGTTCGTTGCTCGGTCGGACGCGAACAACCGACGGGTCGAGGCCGAGCGCGCGGAGGCAGAGGCTGTCTCACGTCAGATCGCCGGTGTCGCACAGCAATTGAGGAGTCAAGATCCTGGGCTGGCGGCATACTTCGCGTTGGCGTCGTACGAGGTGGACCGCACGACGGAGGCGCGGTCGTCGCTACTCGATTCATCTGCGATCCACACTCCTGTGCGGCTGCTCGGAGTGGAGGGTCAGGCGGTGACCGCGGTCGACCCGCGCGGAAACATCGTGGCGACAGCCGGTTCCGACGGACACGTGCGGATGTGGTCGCTCGCAGACGGGCACGCGAAGCTCGGTGAAATCGTCTCGCGTGACCCACCGGTGCTGGCGTTCCATCCGCAGGGTGGAATGCTCGCTGTGGGAGGGTTCCGCGGCGTCGAATTGTGGGATGTCGTAGACCCGGCGGTACCGATAATGTTGTCGCGCACAGACACAACCGGCGTTCGTAGCCTGTCGTTTTCTCCTGACGGTCGGTTACTGCTCGTCGGCACCCAGGACGAGTCGTTGCCTCTTCTCGATGTCTCCGAGCCGGCCCGGCCCCGCATGCTGGGTGAGATTGCTCAACCTGGTTCGCCGACAGCGACCGAGTTCAGTCCTGACGGCCGCTTCCTCGTGACGGTCGGTGCCGGGCGCGCGATGCGGGTGTGGGACGCGCAACGACTTCCCGGTTCGACTGCACCACAGACTGTTCCACTGCTCGGGCTTCCCTCGGACGGCTCCACCTATACCGCACAGCAGCTGGCCTTTTCTCCTGACGGAGCGACGTTGATCGCGGGGACCACCGGGCAGGAGGTTCTGCGGTGGGCCGTCGATGCAGCCGGCCGGCTCACCCCATTGCCTCCATTGACCGGCTTCACCAGCTACGTCAACGATGTGGCGTTCAGCAGCGACGGGACTCGGATTGCTGCGGCGAGTTCGGACAATTCCTCGCGGGTGTGGGACGCGGCCTCGGGCACGCTGAATCTGACGCTTCCCGGTCCGATCCAGGTGAGTTCGCTGGCATTTTCACCCGATGGCTTGTCGATCGTGACTGCGAGTGGTGATGGCGTCACCCGAATCTGGCCGATTCTCGGACCGGCGCTACCCGATGCCGGTGACACCGTCTGGCAGACCCCCACCGACGAGTCCGGTACCCGATTGCTCGCAGGTGCCGGTCGCCGTGCTCCCGGCTCGATCCTCTGGGACGTCTCCGATGTGGAGCATCCGGTGGCGTCGCCGCCGTTGGTGATCGAGGACGGCGTCGAGCAGACCGGTGCGGTGGCCCTCACGGCCGACGGCACCCTGGCTGCTGTCGGCACGACCACAGGGGGGTTCCGACTCTGGGACACCAGCGATCTCGCCGATCCGGTCGCCCTCGGTGGCATTCGGCAGGCAAGCGCCAGTTTGACTGCGGCGATGGCGTTCGACCGGTCGGGAACCCTGCTTGTTGTGGCCGGCCAGAGCTCGAACGACGTGTCGCTGTGGTCGTTGACGGATCCTTCTGCTCCGCGCGCGTTGTCCACCCTGGACGCGGGAAACTATCCGGCGGGACTGGCGCTGTCTCCGGACGGGAAAGTACTTGCCATCGCCAGTGTCGGTGGCGTGGTCGAGCTGTGGGACATCGGCGATCCTACCGATCCGGACCGAACGGGCACACTCGGAGGTTTCGGGAGTGCCGTCCAGGCCGTGGTCATCTCACCGGACGGGCGGACTCTGGCCGCGGGAAGTGCGGATCGCTCGATTCGACTGTGGGACATGGAGAATTCATCCGCACCACAGCATCGGAGTCGCATCGTGGGGCCGTCCAGTCCGATTTACTCGCTCAGATTCGATCGGTCCGGCACCCGCTTGGCCGCGGGTGACGGGGGATCGACGCTCTGGGTGTGGACTGTGGCGAACCGTTCCGCACCGGAGCAGTACGCAGCCCTCACCGCGTACGGCCAGCGTGTCTACGATGCGGTCTTCGTCGGCGACGGTGGGGTGCTGTACGGCGGTGGTACTGCCCGCGACCTCCGCATGTGGCGGACCGAGCCGGACGAGGTCCGCAGTCGCCTGTGCGAATCCGGGGGCTCGGTGGTCACCGAAGCCGAATGGGCCCGCTATCTGCCCGGGGTGCCGTATCGGCAGTTGTGCGAGACCTGATCGACCGCGGAGCCAGGGCTAAGGATCAGGGATCGGTCGGCTGAAACCCTCCAGCATCCCGGTGTAGCGCTTGGGCGGCGGAGCGGCGAATTCGCCCCTCTTCCCGGTACCCAGTCCCAGCGAGATCAGTGACTGCACGAACAGTGTTCCCGCGGCGACGCCGTCGACCACCGGTACGCCGATCTCGGCCGAAATGTGTTGGCACAGATCGGCCATCCCCGCACATCCGAGGACCACTGCATCGCTACCGTCCGTCTCCACGGCGATGCGGCACACCTCGGTGACGATCTTGCGGGCGTCGGGGTCCGTCTCGAGATCGAGGACCGGCAGGTCGCACGCGTGGATACCGAGGCAGTGGCGTCCGAAGCCGTAGTGGTTCGCCAGATCCTGGGCACGCCCGACGGTGCGTCCGAGTGTGGTGACGACGCTGAATCCTCGGCCCAGGAAGCTCGCGGCGTGCATGGCCGCCTCGGCGATACCGATGACCGGCCCGGCCGCGAGCTCGCGAGCCGCGTCCATGCCGGGATCGCCGAAGCAGGCGATGACGTAGCCGTCGACCCCTGCGGCCTCGCCGCTGGCGATCTCGGCGAGAATTCCTGGGACGCTGAGGGCTTCGTCGACATGGCTCTCGATCGAGACGGGCCCCATCGAGGGGCTGACCGCGTCGACGACCGTGCCCGGGCCGACCACGGCCCGGGCACAGTCACCGATCGTTGCGGTCATCGAACTGGTGGTGTTCGGATTGATGACCTTGATGAGCACGGAAGAGATCCTATGCTTTCGCTGGAACGTCGAAGTTGGTGACAGCCAGCTTGGTTCGCGTCGCAAGGAAGTAGTACGAGGCGAATCCGATGCCGCAGCCGATGAACCAGCTGTACTTCGACGCCGTGGACATACCGGCGATCTCCAGGCCGTCGACGGCTCCGTTGAACAGCACGGTGAACATCGCCACCGCTGCGCCCGCGACGGTCGCGTACACCGCCGCCGGGTTGTAGCCCTTCGAGTACCAGTACAGGCCGGTCTTGGACATCGAGAAGAGTTCGTCGACCGCCACGTGCTGCTTACGGATCAGGTAGTAGTCGGCGATCAGGATTCCGAACAGAGGCCCGATGAACGCGCCGAGGGTCTCGAGCGTCAGGTGGATGACCTCGGGATTGTTGTACAGGTTCCACGGGGTGATCAATACCGAACCGACTGCGGCGATCATGCCACCGGCGCGCCAGCTGATGCGTTGCGGGCTGACGTTGGAGAAGTCGAACGCCGGAGCGATGAAGTTGGCGACGATGTTGATGCCGACCGTCGCAATGGCGAAGGTGAGGGCACCGAGGACGATGGCGAAGGTGCTGTCGATACGGGCGACCGTCTCGACAGGGTCGGTGATCAGCTCGCCGAACACCGGCAGAGTCAGCGAGGCGGTGACGACAACGAGGATGGAGAACACCAGGAAGTTGACCGGCAGACCGAGGAAGTTGCCCTTCTTGACGGCAGCGTAGGACTTTCCGTATCGAGAGAAGTCACCGAAGTTGAGCATCGGGCCGGAGAAGTACGAGACGACGAGCGCAATGGCTCCCAGCATGACGGGAACGGCGCTGAAGCCGGAGTACTCGACATCGCCGAGGGTGAGATCGATTGCGCCCCAGCCGGCTTTCCAGATCAGGTAGCCGCACAGCATGAACATGACGACGTAGACGGCAGGGCCGCAGAAGTCGATGAACTTGCGGATCGACTCCATCCCGCGCCAGAACACCGCAGCCTGGACAACCCAGAGGAACAGGAAGCTCGCCCAACCGAGCAGCGACAGTCCGGCGAAACCGTAGTCCGCGGTGACGGCGTACGGAGCCAGAGACGGGAACAGCTTGATCAGCACGATGTCGAGGGCAGCCGATGCCAAGAATGTCTGGATGCCGTACCAGGCCACCGCGATCAGGCCACGGATGATCGCCGGGATGTTGGCACCGAGCACTCCGAACACGCTACGACAGATGACCGGATACGGAACCCCCGTCACCTGGCTCGGCTTGGCGACCAGATTGCAGAAGAAGTAGACGATCGTGATGCCGACGAGCAACGCGATCAGCACCTGCCAACTGGCCAGCCCGAGCGCGAACAGGCTGCCCGCCGTCACGTAACCGCCGACCGAGTGCACGTCCGACATCCAGAAGGCGAAGAGGTTGTACGAAGTCCACGTCTGCTTCTTCAGCGGAGCGAGATCCTCGTTGGTCAGCCGTGGGTCATAGGTGTCCTTGATCAGTCCACCACCGACGGGGTGGCCCGCGGCTTCCACGAGATCTCCCGTTTGAGCGGGACCGTGCGCTGTATCTGTCATCGATGCTCCTGACGGCATGGCGTATGAGACGAACGAAGGAGGTGAACGAGCGAATGAGGAAAAGTTAGCGGCGAAGTGTTGCGCACTCGTGACGAGAGCGATATATCTTTTCTGGTCGTTCCTGCCGGCTCCACTCCCGTATCTTTTCCGGTCGTTCCCGCAGTCTCTATTCCGACGACGGATCGGCGAACAATCCGTGATCGTTCGACAGCGTCGAAATGACCGAATTGAGACGCGTGTGGTGATGCTGCGCGGCGCGCAGCAAGCCCGCGGAATCGCCGGCCAGAAATGCCGCGAGCATTTCGGCGTGATCGCTGTGCAGCGACGCCCTGTCCGACCCGGCGACATGCACCATGGGTTGCACGGGTTCGGTGATGTTCCAGGCGGATTCGAGCATGTGCAGCAATCGTTGCATGCGGGACGGACGGGTCAGGGACAGGTGGAACTCACGCGAGAGGCGGTGGTATTCTCGCGAGTCGTCCTGGGCCAGCGAGGCCTCGAGTTGACGATTGATCTCGACGATATGGGCCCGGTCGGCCTCGGTGGCGAGCCCGACTGCGGACGGTAGTGCAGCCGTCTCCAATACCTCTCGCACAATGTACATTTCGCGAAGTTCGGCTGCGGTCAACTGCGCAACCGTGTAGCCCAGATTCGGTCGATGATCGACCAGTCCCTCGCCGATGAGTGTCTTGAGGGATTCGCGCACCGGAATTCTGCTCACCCCGAAGAGTTCCGCTACTTCATTGAGTGGAATCGGCGTATTCGGCGGCGCATCGCCGGCCAGAATGACTCGGCGTAACTCTTGCAGAATTGTCGGTTGCGGGCCGCCGGGTGCCGATATCGACAATTGCGAGAGCAATACGGATCGGCGACGGGGTGGCACGAATCGAAGATTATCGTCGCAGTGTTTCGGCGGCGTGACGTCCTCGTTCCATCCGATAGCATCTGCACTCATGGCCACGGACCCCCTCGGTACGCAGTACTGGCCGGACCTGGACGGGTCTCGCACCCTGGTGGTGCCGGTCGGCTCGATCGAGCAGCACGGTCCGCACCTCCCGCTCGATACCGACACTCGTATCGCAACCGCCGTGGCGCACACCATCGAGGATGCTCTCGTGGCCCCCGCGATCGCGTACGGAGCCAGTGGCGAGCACGAGGGATTTCCTGGCACCGTCTCGATCGGGGCCGTAGCGCTCGAATCGGTTCTGGTGGAGTACGGACGTTCTGCATGCCGCTGGGCCGAGCGAGTGGTGTTCGTCAACGGACACGGAGGCAACGGCCCCACCGTGCGCTCTGCCGTACTGCTGCTGCGCTACGAGGGCCGCGACGTCGTGTGGTTTCCGTGCGCGATACCGGGAGCAGATGCTCACGCCGGGCGCACCGAAACGTCGTTGCTGCTGCACCTTTCGCCCGAGGTGGTGAACATGAGCAAGGCCGAGGTGGGCAATGTCGCCGACATCGCCGACCTGTTGCCTGCGCTTCGCGTCGACGGCATGGCACCGATCACTGCGAACGGGGTGCTCGGTGATCCCACCGGGGCCGATCCGGAGGAGGGGCGTCGGATGTTCGAGCAGCTCTGCACCCGCGCCGGCGACGCTGTGCAGAGATGGAGTCCCTCCGAGCACGGAGTGATCACATGAACGAGCTCGATGGAATGCCTGCTGAGGGGCCGTCCGACGATTCCGGAAAAACGGGGCATGGGTATGTTCCGTCCGATTTCACGGGTGGCCGACACTTCGGCGTCTCGTCCGCTTACGATCTCCTGATGGGTGAAGGTCGGTTGCCTGACGGCTTCGGGGTGCGAGTCGATCCACGCGTACGCACATTCTCCGAAGGACGAGTCCTGATCGGTGGTTCACCGACACGCATGCTCAAGCTCGCACCGACGGCAGCGGCGATGATCGGTGACGGTTTCATCGAAGTGACCGACTCGCAGTCCGCTCTCGTCGCTCGCAAACTGCTCGACTCGGGTGTCGGGAACCCGCGCCCGATGTCGATTCCGTCGCCGAGCGACGTCACTGTGGTCGTACCGCTCAAGAACAACGAGGCCGGGTTGGAGCGCTTGATCGCAGCACTCCACGGTCTGCACGTCATCATCGTCGACGACGGGTCGGACGTTCCGGTCGCAGTGCCGCGGGTCTCGTGGAGTGTGGGCAGCGTGACGGTGCTCCGACACGAGCACTCGCGCGGACCCGCTGCGGCGCGAAACACGGGATTGCGATGTGCAACAACCGATTTCGTGGCTTTCCTGGACTCGGACGTCGTTCCGCGCAAGGGATGGCTCGAGGTGATGCTGGGGCACTTCTCGGATCCGGCCGTGGCGCTGGTGGCACCCCGAATCGTCGCGCTGGAGCCCGAGGGCAGCGCCCTGGCCAGGTACGAACACGCGCGCTCGTCCCTCGACCTCGGTCGCAGGGAAGCAGCGGTACGCGCAGGCAGCTCGGTCTCCTACGTGCCCAGTGCGGCAATGCTGATTCGTCGGTCGGTGGCGATGGACTGCGAGGGATTCGACGAGTCGATGCACGTGGCCGAGGACGTGGACCTGTGCTGGCGGCTGCAGGAGGCGGGTTGGCGACTGCGCTACGAACCGGTCGCTCACGTCGCGCACGAGCATCGCGTCACCTTCGTCGAGTGGTTCGCACGCAAGCTGTTCTACGGGACCGGTGCCACACCGTTGTCGGCACGTCATCCGGGAATGGTGCCGCCCATCGCGATGTCGCCGTGGACGTTGGTCGCGTGTCTGCTCGCCGCGAGTCTGACGAGGATCGGACTCGTCGGTGCCGCCGCCACACTCGGTGTCACGATCGTTCGCCTGCGCAAGATGTTCGTCGGTCTGGATCAGCCCACGCGAATCGCGGCCATTCTCGCTGCCGAGGGTTTCGTGGCGGGGTTGTGGCAGTTGGCGTCGGCCCTGTGTCGACACTATTGGCCGATCACCCTGCTCGCCGTGCTGCTGTCGAGTCGTATTCGTAGAATAGCGCTGGGATTGGCTGTTGCAGAGGCGTTTTCGGATTGGTACAAGCATCGGGAACTCGGCGGTCTCGACCCGGTTCGGTACGCGTTCTACAAACGTGCCGATGATGTTGCGTACGGCGCAGGCCTGTGGCGCGGTGCACTGTCCGCGCGCAGCATCGACGCGCTCAAGCCCCGCCTGGACGGCTGACGCGGTGCGAGCCGGGCCCGCCCCGCAGACGGTGTGATCGGAATCGAGCACGCGGACGTCATCGTCGTGGGAGGCGGCTCCTGTGGCTGCGTCGTTGCGTCGAGGCTCAGTGAGAATCCGGATCGGTCGGTGCTGTTGCTCGAAACCGGGCCTGCGTTCTCCGGCGTCGCCGATGTTCCGGCGGCTTTGCTCGACGCGTCGACGCTTCCCATCGGCCCGGGGAGCGAATGGGTGGGGACCTACACGGCCGAACTCGCGGCGGATGTGTCTCGGACGATCGCGCGAGGCCGGGTGCTGGGGGGCTCCGGCGCGGTGAACGGCGGATACTTCGTCCGCGCCACGCCGGGCGACTTCGACGCGTGGCCGCAGTCGGTGTGGTCCTTCGATCAGGTGTTGCCGTTCTACATCGGCTCCGAAACCGATCTCGATGTCGGGGCGACCGGTCGGTGGCACGGTTCCCACGGACCGATGCCGGTCTCGCGCACTCCCGCGCAGGACCGACATCCCGTGACGGCGGCATTCGTGCAGGCCGCTACGAACGCGGGCTTTCTGTTCCACGAGGACCTGAACGCTCCCGACGCGGCCGTGGGGGGAGTGGGCGTCGTGCCCTCGAATATTCGCGACGGGGTCCGCGTAAGTGCCGCTCTGGCATATCTGTTGCCGGTCGTCGGAAGGAAGAACCTACGGGTACAGGGGAATACGACGGTCGCGTCGTTGATATTCAAGGGAAGCAAGGTGATCGGGGTCGAGATCATCGCCGACGGTGTACGTAGTGTCGTCGAGTCCGACACCGTTGTCGTCTCGGCCGGCGCGGTGCATACTCCTGCCCTACTGCTTCGATCCGGCATAGGACCGTCGGAAAGCTTTGCTGCGCTGGGTATTTCGGTCGTCGCCGACAGTCCTGGAGTCGGCCAGGGTTTCAGCGACCATCCCGAGGTTGCCGTTCCCGTCGTCACGACGAACGAATTCCCGACGGCATCTCGTGCTCTGGAAGCGGTGCTGCATGCGGGCGACGTGGAGATCAGGCCGTACACCGGGAGATTCGACCGACTCATTTCCGGGCTCCCCGCAGGTCCGCACGTGTTCGGTGTCGGCCTCATGCGCTCGACGGCACGAGGGAGCATCGCGCTGCGCAGCACGGATCCGTTCGAGGCTCCGGACGTGCGCTACCGCTATCTCGAATCGGAGGGTGATCGGCAGGCGGTGCGAGGTGGCGTCGCACTGGCGCGAGATCTGATCGCATCGCCGTCCATGCCGTGCGTCGAGGTCCCTGCGGTCGACGACCCTCTCGCTGCACTGGGCACGTCGTTGCACCTGTCCGGTAGCGCCAGGATGGGACCCGAGTCGGATCCGGGGTCGGTGCTCGACGATCACTGCCGCGTGCGCGGAGTGGATGGAGTCTTCGTGATCGATACTTCGGCGTTCCCGATGGTGCCCAGCCGCGGGCCGCATGCGACGGCGATCATGTTCGCCGAACGCGCCGCTGCGTTGATGGGAGAGGAGCCGGCGGAACGACCGGTGGCTGTTGCAGACCACGGTGAGGGTGTGTAGGCGTAGCGTTCGTGGTCTGGGGACCGTTCAGGTTCCCCGATAGATGGGTTACTGCCATGTCGGACAAATCGCCCCGCAACACGATGACCAAGAAATCCGGCAAATCGCTCAAGGACAAGCGCGCAGACAAGCGGGCCAAATCCAGTGGTGACACCAGCAACGACATCATCACCACGGCCGTCAAGAAGAAGTAGGCACTCGGGGTCGGCGCAACCGGCCACGGCCGCGCGCGTCGGCCACGGCTGTATCCTTGCGTGTGAGCTGGGTTACAACGATGTGGACAGGTCACGGAGGAAGCGTCGAATGGCAAGCCGATCGGACAGTGGTGGCAACCCCTGGGTCGCAGTGCGCCCCGGCGAGGACGTCGCTGTGCTCGCGCGCCAGATGTCCAGTGCCCATCAATCTTTCGTCGACGATGTTCGCACCCATGGGTCGGCCGTCCGGTCGGTCGTTCTCGATTCGTGGATGCGCAGCCGAACCAAGGGTGTCGACCCGGACGGTGGCAACGACACTCCAGCGCTGACCGGTGCGGACCTCGAGCGCTACCGCAACGGACACCCGATGGCCATCATCCGTCCGGTGATTCGAAAGCTTCTGGTCGAGGACGCGTCCGACACCGGTTTGCTCGTTGCGATTTCCGATGCCGAGGGACGCCTGCTGTGGGTCGAGGGTGATTCTGCGGCCAAGGACCGAGCACTCGCGATGGACTTCGCCGAGGGGGTCGATTGGAGCGAGGAGAGCAAAGGTACCAACGCCCCGGGCACTGCGCTCGCGGTCGATCACAGCGTGCAGATCTTCGCATCCGAGCACTTCTCGCGGTCGGTGCACGAGTGGAGCTGCTCGGCGGCACCGGTGCACCACCCCACCAGTGGTCACATCCTGGGAGCCATCGATATCACCGGTGGCCCGCGGGTAGCGGTGCCCGAGGTGCTCTCGTTGGTACGCGCAACGGTCGCCGCTGCTGAATCCGAGCTGCGCCTGCATCTGATGAACTCGCCGAAATCATTGGGCGACACAGCTCCCCGGCTCGAGGTCCTGGGATCGGGACGGCCGGGAGTGGTGCGCGGATCCGGTCGGATACCGCTCTCGCAGCGGCACGCCGAAATTCTGCTTCTGCTCGGTGAGCATCCCGAAGGCCTGAGCTCCGACCACCTCGCCGTTCTGCTCGACGAGCAGGAACTCGACTCGGTCACCATTCGCGCCGAGATGTCGAGGCTGCGCAAGGCCTTCGGTACTGCAGGCCTGGCATCGCGGCCCTACCGGCTGGTCGGCGAGTTGTCCTCCGACGTCGGCGATATCCGACGAGCCCTGGATCGAGGCGACGTCGACGCTGCTCTGCGCATCTACTCGGGCCCGGTGCTTCCCGGGTCGTCCGCGCCGGGAATCGAGGAGATCCGCGAGGAACTGCGGTCTCGGATGCAGGCCGCATTGCTCCGACTCGGAGATCCAGTGCTGCTGGCGCAGTGGACCTCGTCCATCCACGGCCGCACGGACGTCATCGCATGGGAGGCGTACCGGGCCACGCTCAGCCGCGACTCCGCGCTCTACGGGCAGGTCAGTGCGCGTATCGACCTACTCGACCGCGATCTCGGCATCTGAGGAACCGGTCGCTCAAGGCCGTCCTCGGAATCGGCAACGTAGTTGCAACGTTGCAAGCCCTAGTGTCCTGAATCACACACCGCATCAACTGTGAAGCACGTGTCGATCAGGAGGATTTTCAATGTCCGTCTACGCCCGTCCAGGTACCGCCGATTCCGTCATGTCGTTCCAGTCGCGCTACGACAACTGGATCGGCGGCGAGTGGGTACCGCCGGTCAAGGGCCAGTACTTCGAGAACCCGACTCCCGTCACCGGTGAGAACTTCTGCGAGGTCGCCCGCTCCACGTCCGAGGACATCGAGCTCGCGCTCGACGCCGCACATGCCGCAGCCCCCGCATGGGGCAAGACCTCCGCGGCCGAGCGTGCCGTGATCCTGAACAAGATCGCCGACCGCATCGCCGACAACCTCGAGTCCATCGCGCTGGCGGAGTCCTGGGACAACGGCAAGCCGATCCGCGAAACACTGAACGCCGACATCCCGCTGGCCATCGATCACTTCCGCTACTTCGCCGGCTGCATCCGCGCGCAGGAGGGATCGCTCTCCGAAATCGACAGCGACACAGTCGCTTACCACTTCCACGAGCCGCTCGGCGTCGTCGGGCAGATCATCCCGTGGAACTTCCCGATCCTCATGGCCGTGTGGAAGCTCGCCCCCGCCCTCGCCGCCGGTAACGCAGTGGTGCTCAAGCCCGCCGAGCAGACCCCCGCGTCGATCCTGCACCTGATCTCGATCATCGGCGACCTGCTGCCCGCGGGCGTGCTCAACATCGTCAACGGATTCGGCGTCGAGGCAGGCAAGCCGCTGGCTTCGAGCCCGCGTATCTCCAAGATCGCGTTCACCGGCGAGACCACCACCGGCCGCCTGATCATGCAGTACGCGTCGCAGAACTTGATCCCGGTGACACTCGAGCTCGGTGGCAAGAGCCCCAACGTCTTCTTCTCCGACGTGCTGCAGGCCAACGACGACTACCAGGACAAGGCGCTGGAGGGCTTCACGATGTTCGCCCTCAACCAGGGTGAAGTGTGCACCTGCCCGTCGCGCTCGCTGATCCAGGCCGACATCTTCGACGAGTTCCTCGCCCTTGCAGCCATCCGTACCAAGGCTGTGCGACAGGGAGATCCGCTCGACACCGAGACAATGATCGGCGCACAGGCCTCGAACGATCAGCTCCAGAAGATCCTGTCGTACATCGAGATCGGCAAGGGTGAAGGCGCACAGGTCGTCACCGGCGGCGAGCGCGCACAGCTGGGCGGCGACCTCAACGGCGGCTACTACATGCAGCCCACGATCTTCACCGGCAAGAACAACATGCGCATCTTCCAGGAGGAGATCTTCGGGCCGGTCGTCTCGGTCACGTCGTTCACCGACTACGACAACGCCATCGAGATCGCCAACGACACCCTGTACGGGCTCGGCGCAGGCGTCTGGTCGCGGGACGGCGGCATCGCCTACCGTGCCGGCCGCGATATCCAGGCCGGTCGCGTCTGGACCAACACGTATCACCAGTACCCCGCGCACGCGGCGTTCGGTGGCTACAAGCAGTCGGGTATCGGCCGTGAGAACCACAAGATGATGCTCGATCATTACCAGCAGACCAAGAACCTGTTGGTCAGCTACGCCCAGAAGGCACAGGGCTTCTTCTGATGAATGCCCCTCGGCCGCCTGCGCGGCTGAAGACCACCGTCGAGGCGATGGACCTGCTCCGTCGCCTCGGCGGTATCCACGGCGAACTGATGATGCATCAGTCCGGGGGATGCTGTGACGGGTCGTCGCCGATGTGTTATCCCGCCGGCGAATTCATCGTCGGCGACCGGGACGTTCTCCTGGGGTACATCGACCTCAGGCTCGGCGTCGGCGAGGTCCCACAGGACCTCCCGAGCGGGAGCGACGGTGTACCGGTGTGGATTTCGGGGTCTCAGTTCCAGGCGTGGAAGCACACGCAACTCGTGCTCGACGTGGTTCCCGGCCGCGGCGGTGGGTTCTCGCTCGAATCGCCCGAGGGAGTGCGCTTCCTCAGCCGCGGACGTGCGTACACCGCCGAGGAGAACGACATCCTCGCCGAGTACCCACCGCTCGTGGGTGTCGACTGGGAAGAAGGCCGACGGCCGGAGATCCCCGACGATCCGCTGGTGGTCGCCGAGGCCGTCGACGCATGTCCCGTTCCGGGGATGCTCCAGGGCTGAATGCCTGCGGCAGTGGCGCGGCTGAGAGCCCCAGGCGGCACTCAGCCGCACCACTGCGCGGAGCGCATACAGTGCGAACGATGAAGAGCGCACCGAAGTCCGACCACGTCGAGGGTGACGAGAGCCTGCGCACCGTGGTCATCGCTTTCGTCGCCAACCTCGGCGTCGCGATCGCGAAGACCTGTGCAGCGGTGTTCACCGGATCTGCGTCGATGGTTGCCGAAGCCGCGCACTCCTGGGCCGATACCGGGAACGAGATATTCCTGCTCGTCGCCAATCGTCGGGGATCGCGCGGACCGGACGAACGACGGCCACTCGGCTACGGGCGGGAGACCTACTTCTGGTCGACTCTCGCAGCGGTCGGACTCTTCGTCGCCGGTGCGGCGGTGTCGGTGTGGCACGGCATCACCTCGCTGTTCGCCGGCGAATCGAGCAGCGAGAACTACCTCGTCGCATACGTGGTGCTCGGCATCGCATTTCTGCTCGAGGGAGTCTCGTTTCTGCAATCGGTTCGACAGATTCGCGGGGAGGCCGCCGAGTACCACAGAGACTTTCTCGATCACGCGCTCGAGACCTCGGATCCGACACTGCGCGCAGTGTTCGCCGAGGACAGTGCCGCACTGATCGGCATAGTCATCGCCGGTGCCGGAATCGGATTGCATCAGCTCACCGGTAACGCTGCCTTCGACGCCATCGGCTCGATTCTGGTGGGTGTGCTGCTCGGAATCGTCGCGTTCGTACTCATCGATCGAAACCGCCGATTCCTCACCGGCGAACCGGGATCGAGAGCATTATGGAACGCGGTGGTGCAGCGGATCGAGGAACTTCCCGACGTGGCGTCGGTCCGGTTCGTTCGCATCGAGTTCGTCGGTCCCAAACAGCTCTACGTGGTGGCGAGTGTCGATCTCGTCGGTGATTTCGCAGAATCACGCATCGCGCACACGCTCCGGCGGCTGGAGCGTGAGTTGGAAGCCAACAGAGCTGTGGTGGACGCAGTACTGACAGTCGCCGAACCGGACGAGGGAGACCTCGGCGACGTCAACGCCGTCGGGTACCAGCCGTAATTCGCCCGTCATTCATCGATGACGCGCCGCTTACATCACGCGCCTATCGTGAACCGATTCGCGCGCCACACCTGTTGTGAATCGTCCCCTCGGGCGTGACCGTCGTCCCGAGCGTTATGGCTACGAGAGGCTTGTCATGTCCGTAGTAGACCCCCAGTCGTCTCCTCCGAAATCGGGCTCCCACGAGAGCACTCAGTCACACGTCGAGGGCGGTGACTACCTGGCCAAGCGAACCCTGAAGAAGGGAACGGCAGGCTGGGTCCTGCTGGCGGGCCTCGGAGTCAGCTACGTCATCTCCGGGGACTATTCCGGATGGAATTTCGGTCTCGCCGAGGGTGGCTTCGGTGGTCTGCTCATCGCGGCGATCATCATCGCGGGCATGTACCTGGCCATGGTGCTCGGCATGGCCGAGATGTCCTCGGCGCTGCCCGCGGCCGGCGGTGGCTACACCTTCGCCCGCCGCGCTCTCGGACCGTGGGGCGGATTCGCCACCGGTACAGCGATTCTCATCGAGTACGCCATCGCTCCCGCCGCCATCGCGACGTTCATCGGTGCCTACGTCGAATCCCTCGGGCTGTTCGGCATCACCGACGGGTGGTGGGTCTACCTGGTGGTCTATGCGGTGTTCATCGGAATCCATCTCTCCGGCGCAGGCGAAGCCCTCAAGATCATGTTCGTCATCACCGCGATCGCCTTGGTCGGACTCATCGTGTTCGCCGTCGCCGCCATCGGACAATTCGACGCGAGCAACCTGACCGACATCGCGCCCACCGACGCAGCCGGAGCTTCGGGATTTCTGCCGTTCGGCTACCTGGGCATCTGGGCTGCCGTCCCGTTCGCCATCTGGTTCTTCCTTGCGATCGAAGGCGTTCCGCTGGCCGCAGAAGAGGCCAAGGATCCGACCAAGAACGTCCCACGCGGCATCATCGCCGCCATGGGCGTGCTGCTCGTCACCGGTGCTGTCGTGCTGCTCCTGGTGACCGGCGCAGGCGGTGCCGACGCCGTCAAGGAATCGGGAAATCCGTTGGTGGAAGCCCTCGGTGACGGAACTGCGAGCAAGATCGTCAACTACATCGGCCTCGCCGGACTGGTTGCGTCCTTCTTCTCGATCATGTACGCGTACTCGCGCCAGCTCTTTGCGCTCTCGCGTGCCGGATACCTGCCGAAGACACTGTCCATCACCAACTCTCGCAAGGCCCCGACGCTCGCCTTGATCGTCCCCGGCGTCATCGGCTTCCTGCTCTCACTGACCGGTCAGGGCGCAATGTTGCTGAACATGGCCGTGTTCGGCGCGGCGCTGAGCTACGTACTGATGATGGTCAGTCACATCGTGCTCCGTCGCAAGGAGCCGAACATGGAACGCCCGTACCGAACCCCCGGCGGCGTCGTGACCACCGGATTCGCGTTGATCGTCGCAGCGCTCGCCGTTGTCGCCACGTTCGTCGTCGATTCCACAGCGGCACTGTGGTGCCTCGGCGTGTTCGTCGCGTTCATGGCCTACTTCGGCATCTACAGCAGGCATCATCTGGTCGCGAACTCGCCGGACGAGGAGTTCGCTGCGCTGGCCGAGGCCGAGGCCGAGCTGGAATGACGATCTACACCCAGCAGGTCTCGGGCACCACCTACACCTTCGACGGGTTGGTGGACTTGATGGCCAAGGCGACACCGCTTCGATCGGGCGACGAATTGGCAGGCTGCGCAGCGGAATCGGATGCCGAGCGCGCGGCAGCCCAGTGGGCATTGTCGGAGGTCTCGCTCGACGTCTTCCTGCAGGATCTGCTCGTGCCGTACGAGAGCGACGAGGTCACCCGGCTCATCATCGATTCACACGATCGCATCGCCTTCGGAGCGGTGTCGCACCTGACCGTCGGAGGCTTGCGGGACTGGCTGCTCCAGGTCACCGCCAGGCCGGACGCGGCCGCGACGTTGCGGTCGGTGGCCGCCGGACTGACTCCGGAGATGGTGGCAGCGGTCAGCAAGATCATGCGAAACCAGGATCTCATCGCGGTGTCTCGAGCCGTGCAGGTGACGTCGGCTTTTCGTACGACGGTGGGACTGCCCGGAACGCTCACCACCCGGCTTCAGCCCAATCACCCGACGGACGACCCCCGCGGAATCGCCGCGGCCACGCTCGACGGGTTGCTGCTCGGATCGGGTGACGCGGTCATCGGGATCAACCCGGCGACCGACTCACCTCAGGCGACGGCCGAACTGCTGCACCTGCTCGACGAGATCCGGCAACGCTTCGAGATTCCCACTCAGTCGTGCGTGCTCTCGCACGTGACGACGACGATGGAACTGATCGACAAGGGCGTTCCGGTCGATCTGGTGTTCCAGTCCATCGCGGGCACCGAAGGAGCCAATTCGAGCTTCGGAGTGAACATCCCGCTGCTTCGGCAAGCCAACGAGGCCGGCCGATCGCTGCACCGCGGAACCGTCGGGAACAACGTCATGTATCTCGAAACAGGCCAGGGTTCGGCGTTGTCGGCGGGCGCGCACATCGGTACCGGCGACCGCCCCGTCGATCAGCAGACCCTCGAAACGCGTGCGTATGCGGTGGCCCGCGATCTCGAGCCGCTGCTGATCAACACCGTCGTCGGATTCATCGGGCCCGAGTACCTGTACGACGGCAAACAGATCATCAGAGCCGGCCTCGAAGATCACTTCTGCGGCAAGCTGCTGGGACTGCCGATGGGTGTCGACGTCTGCTACACCAACCATGCCGAGGCCGACCAGGACGACATGGACACCCTGCTGACGCTCCTGGGTACCGCCGGGGTCGCGTTCGTGATCGCGGTGCCGGGTGCCGACGACGTCATGCTCGGCTACCAGTCGTTGAGTTTTCACGATGTGCTCTACGTTCGGCAGGTTCTCGGTCTGCGACCCGCACCGGAATTCGAGTCGTGGCTCTCCCGACTGGGCATGGTGGACGCCGACGGCAGAGTCCTCGACGTCGATGCCGCGGGATCGCCGCTGCGCGCGTTGATGAGTGCGCGATGAGCACGCCAGCGGAACGACCGGAAGTAGAGTTCTGGGGCGAGTTGCGCGCGATGACGCAGGCTCGAATCGGGTTGGGCCGCATCGGTGATTCGTTGCCGACCACGCGGGTGCTCGAGTTTCGCTCGGCGCATGCTGCGGCGCGTGATGCTGTGCACATGCCGCTCGAGGTCGAGGAGTTCGTGGGCCGGGTGGAGCAGGTCGGTCTCGGTGCGCCGTCGGTGGTGACGTCGTTGGCGACGAGTCGCGCGGAGTATCTGCGACGGCCAGATCTCGGTCGGCAACCGAAGGATCTGTCTGACGTGGTGAATTCCGAGAGCGAGATCGGCATCGTGTTGGGCGACGGGTTGTCCCCACGGGCGCTCGCCGATCACGGCGTGCCGATGCTGGAGGCGCTGAAAGCAGAGCTCTCCGATCGTTATTCGATCGCGGCTCCGGTGATTGCAACCGAGGCGCGGGTAGCGCTCGGTGACCACATCGCCGCCGCGATGGGTGTGCGGACGGTGTTGGTGCTGATCGGGGAGCGTCCGGGGTTGTCGGTCGCCGACAGTCTCGGTATCTATCTGACGCATCTGCCGAAACCCGGGTGCACCGACGCCGATCGCAATTGCGTATCCAACATCCATCCGCCGGAAGGCCAGGGGTATGCGCAGTCGGCACGAATCGTGGCCGGCCTGTTGGCCGGTGCCAGGAAGCTCGGGGGGTCGGGTGTGGCGTTGAAGGACACCTCGCGAGCCGATGTGCTCGAGGCAGCCGAGGCCCTCACCCTCGAGTGACATCCCCCTATTCGGGGGTGGCCGAGGGTGACCGGGCTCACTACCGTGGCCGTATGGACAGTTACTCTTCCGGTGAGTCGGACACAGCGGTGCTGGACGACACGATCGGTGCGAATCTGGATCGAACTGCGGCGCGGTACTCGGATCGCGATGCGCTGATAGATGTTGCGTCCGGGCGACGGTGGACCTACTCGGAGTTCGTCGCCGACGTCGATCTGTTGGCGGCCGGCTTGCTCGTGGCTGGTGTCGAGGTGGGGGACCGCGTCGGGATATGGGCACCGAACTGCCCGGAATGGGTTCTGGCGCAGTACGCGACGGCCAAGGTCGGTGCCGTGTTGGTCAACATCAACCCCGCGTACCGTTCGCACGAGTTGCAGTTCGTGCTGAAGCAGGCCGGGGTGTCGGTGTTGTTGTCGGCCAGGGAGTTCAAGGGGTCGGACTACGCGGCGATGATCGACGACGCCCGCCCCGAGGTGCCGTCTCTGCGTGAGGTGCTGTTCATCGGGAGCATCCAGTGGGAAGCGATGACCGATCGCGGGCATCGAGCGCTGGCGAAGACTCCGCGCATGATCACCGATGTGTCCGAGCGGCTCCGCTGCGACGACGCCATCAACATCCAGTACACCTCGGGGACAACGGGTTTCCCCAAGGGTGCGACGCTCAGTCATCGAAACATCCTCAACAACGGATTCTTCGTCGGCGAGCTCTGCCACTACACCGCCGAGGATCGAGTGTGCATTCCGGTGCCGTTCTACCACTGCTTCGGCATGGTGATGGGCAATCTCGCGTGCACGTCGCACGGCGCAGCGATGGTGATTCCCGGGCCCTCGTTCGATCCGGTCGCGACGTTGACGGCCGTTTCCACGGAGAAGTGCACGTCGCTCTACGGAGTCCCGACGATGTTCATCGCCGAACTGGCACTGGAAAACTTCGAGGACTTCGACCTCGGCAGTCTGCGTACCGGCATCATGGCCGGATCGCCGTGCCCCACCGAGGTGATGAAGCAGGTGATCGAGCGCATGGGGATGGCCGAGGTGTCGATCTGTTACGGCATGACCGAGACTTCGCCGGTGTCCCTGCAGACTCGGAGCGAGGACTCCATCGAGCAACGGGTGTCGACCGTCGGACGCGTCGGTCCGCACCTCGAAGTGAAGATCGTCGATCCGATCGAGGGCAGCACACTGCCGCGCGGCGAGGCGGGCGAGCTGTGCACGCGCGGGTATTCGGTGATGTTGGGCTACTGGGAGCAGCCGGAGAAGACCGCCGAGGCCATCGACGACGAGGGGTGGATGCACACCGGCGACATCGGGGTGATGGACGACGATGGCTACGTGGCGATCACCGGACGGATCAAGGACATGGTGATTCGCGGCGGCGAGAACATCTATCCCCGCGAAGTGGAGGAGTTCCTGTACACACATCCCGACGTCCTCGACGCGCAGGTGATCGGTGTGCCCGACCCGAAGTACGGTGAAGAGCTGATGGTGTGGATCAGGATGAAAGACGATGCTGCGCCGCTCGATTCGGCAGCGGTGCGTGAGTTCTGCGACGGGCGGTTGGCTCACTACAAGATCCCGCGGTACGTGCACGTGGTCGACGAGTTCCCGATGACGGTCACCGGCAAGGTGCGCAAGGTGGAGATGCGCGAGCGATCGCTCGGCCTGATCGAACAGCTGCCCTTCGGCTGACATACTCGCTTCCATGACCAGTGCGCTGTGGACGCCGACGGTTTCCGACCTTGCCGAGGCTCGGGTGACCGAGTTCGCGCGCTTCGTCGAGCAACGTCACGATGTGCTTCTCCCGGACTACTTCGCTCTGTGGCGATGGTCGACGACCGAGCTGGAGCTGTTCTGGCGAGCGGTGTGGGACTTCTTCGAGGTTCGCTCCTCCAGCGTGCCGACAACGGTGCTCGCGGAGCGCACGATGCCTGGCGCACAGTGGTTTCCGGGTACGGAATTGAACTACGTGGACCACGTGACTCGGCACGCTCGACCCGCTCGCGCCGCGATCGTGCACGCCCGCGAGGACGGTTCGACGCGGACCGTGACGTGGGAGGAGATGATCGATCAGGCCGGGGCGCTGGCGGGGACGTTGGCCGGCGCGGGAGTTCGACGCGGCGACCGCGTCGTCGGGTATCTGCCCAACGTTCCCGAGGCGGTGATCGCGTTCCTGGCGACCGCGAGCCTGGGTGCGGTGTGGTCCGCGTGCGGGCAGGACTACTCGGTCTCGGCAGCACTCGATCGTCTGGCCCAGCTCGAACCCACGGCACTGATCACTGCCGACGGGTACGTCTACGGAGGGAAGTTCCGAGACAAGGCCGCCGATGTCGACGCGCTCACGACCGGGCTGCCGACGCTACGGCTGGTGGTGACGGTCGGCGAGGCGTCGGGAAGTGCGGTGAGCTGGTCTGCCGCAACAGCGCAGAGCCGTGAATTGGAACCGGTCGCAGTGCCGTTCGATCATCCACTGTGGGTCGTGTTCTCCTCCGGTACCACCGGTCTGCCCAAGGGCATCGTGCACGGCCACGGCGGCGTGGTGCTCGAACATCTCAAATCCGTTGCCCTGCACTCCGATCTGGGGCCCGAGGACGTGTTCTTCTGGTACACCAGCCCCAGCTGGATGATGTGGAATTTTCAGGTCGCCGGTCTGCTGGCCGGGTCCACGATCGTGTGCGCCGACGGCAATCCCGCATTTCCGACGCCTGATGCATTGTGGGACATCGCCGCTCGGCTGGGTGTGACCTATGTCGGCACCAGCCCCGGGTACGTACTCGCATGCATCAAGGCCGACGCACATCCGGGCTCCGATCACGATCTCTCGGCACTGCGGGCCGTCGGGATCACCGGGTCCGCGATGCCTGCGACGTCGTCGATCTGGTTGTCGGAGAACATCGGAGCCCATGTGCCGGTCTTCTCCATCTCCGGTGGCACCGACGTGGTGTCGGCGTTCGCCGGGGGAGTGCGGACCGCGCCGGTCCGGGCGGGGGAGCTGTCGGTGCCGTTCCTCGGCGTCGCGCTGGACGCCTACGACGAGGACGGCCACGCAGTCCGTGGCACCGTCGGTGAGTTGGTCGTCACCGAGCCGATGCCGTCGATGCCGCTGCACTTCTGGAACGACGCGGACGGATCTCGCTACCGAGAGGCGTACTTCGAGACCTATCCGGGAATCTGGCGGCACGGCGACTGGATCACCAGGACCGATCGCGGCAGTGTGCTCGTCCACGGCCGGTCGGATTCCACGCTCAACCGCAACGGAATTCGTATGGGGAGCGCTGACATCTATCAGGCCGTCGAATCGTTGGACGAGGTCGCCGAGGCGCTCGTTCTGGGCATCGAGCTACCCGACGGCGGATATTGGATGCCGCTGTTCGTGGTGGTCCCGGGCGGCGCGACCGACGAGTTGGCCGAACGCATCCGATCCGTCATCGGAACCCAGGTGTCGCCGCGACACGTTCCCGACGACGTCATCGCCACGCCCGCGCTGCCCCACACTCGAACGGGGAAGAAACTCGAGGTACCGCTCAAACGACTTTTCCAAGGTGCCGCTGCGGCAGGCACCGTCGATGCGAGCGCCGTCGACGACCCGGCTGCGTTGGCGTGGTTCGTCGACCGGGCGGCCGAGTTTCAGCGAGTCCAGCGCGCGAGGTAGGCCTTCTCCTCCGGCGCGATGCGGCGCAGAGTCTCGGCACCGACGTCGACCATCGCCATCCGGGTGGTTGCCACCACCGCGGGCGGCGAATCCGGTGCCGCTCCCGCGGCGCGCACCTCGTACCCGATGGTGAAGTCGACAGCACGCACCTTCTCGAACCACAGGGTGACGTCGAGTGGACCGTCCGAATGACGGAGCGGCTTCTTGTACGCAATGGTCACGTTGGCGATCAACGCACTCTTGATCAGTGACTCGTTGGCCTCACCCTCGCTGAGCAGCCACTCGATTCGCGCTTCTTCGAGCAGTGTGACCATCCGTGCATGATTGATGTGCGCAAAGGCGTCCATGTCGGACCAGCGCACCGTCACGCTCGCGTGATATCCGACAGGACCGGTCTGCTCTGTCTGCATCGCAACAGGCTCTGTTTTCATTGCTAGAGGATGGCATGCGCGCCCGTGAAGTCGACGCTCTAGAGTCCCAGGAGTGATTATCGCCAATGTCGCACTGGATGGTTCCGGCGTGCTCTTCGACATCGAACTCGCAGGGTCGGTCATCGCGGCGATCACCCCCGCAGGTACTCGACGTGCAGTGGGTGACGAGGTGCTCGACGGTGGGGGCGGGGTGGCGCTACCCGGATTCGTGGACTCTCACGTGCATCTGACGCAGTGGGCGGCGGCCCGTAGGCGAATCGACGTCGGGCCGGCGATGTCGGCGGCCGACGCCGTCGCGCTGGTGTACCCCTACGCGCGTACGGCAGGTGAATCCGTGGTGCGCGCCAACGGTTTCCGCGATGCACAGTGGCCGGAGGAGCCACACAAGGACCTGCTCGAGAATGCGCTGCCCGGTGCCCGCGTGGCGATGACGAGTATGGATCTGCACACGCTGTGGCTGAGCCCGGCGTTGCTCGACGACCTGGGTATCGACCACCCCACCGGTGTGTTGCGCGACGTCGACGGCCTCGAAGCGGTCATGGCTCTCGAAGAGCAGGAGGACCCGGCCGAACTCGATCGAGCCGTGCTCGACGCGACCGCGGCACTGGCGGTCCGCGGAGTCACCGGCGTCGTGGATTTCGAGTTCGCCGACAACAAGACGGTCTGGGATCGACGCCTGACGGCCGGCTCTCCCGCGGTACGCGTCGACACGACCGTGTGGCCGCAATGGCTCGACGAAGCACTCGAGCGCGGCGAGCGGACCGGAGACGTCTCGGCTCTGTCGGAACTGATCCGGCGGGGACCACTCAAGGTGATGCTCGACGGCTCGCTCAACACCCGGACGGCGTGCTGCCACGACCGATACCCGGGGATCGAGGGTGACGACGCGTACGGTCTGCTGCTCGAGACCCGGGAAGGTCTGTTCGAGCTCGTGTCGCGGGCCTCACGCGGCGGCATCGTTCCGGCGATCCACGCGATCGGTGACCGCGCGAACGGTGTTGCTCTCGATGCGTTCGAGCGTGCCGGTTGCGGTGGTCGAATCGAACATGCGCAACAGATCCTGCCGGAGGACATCGCGCGTTTCGCAGCGCTCGGCGTCGCGGCATCGGTACAGCCGCAGCACGCGATGGCCGATCGCGAGATCGCCGAGGATCTGTGGGCCGGACGGCGCTCGGTGGCGTACGGATACGGAACCCTGCACCGGAGCGGGGCGAGGTTGCTGTTCGGTTCCGACGCGCCGGTCAGTCCGCCCGAGCCGTTGGCGGGAGTCGCCGCAGCGGTGTTCCGTACCGACGACGACCGACCTCCGTGGCACCCCGAGGAAGCGGTACCTCTCGAGGTGGCACTGCGGGCAGCGTGCGGTGGCCGCGGGATACTCCGCGTGGGGGATACGGCGGACATCGTCGTTCTCGTCGAGCATCCCGTGCACCGATCGGCACACGATCTGGCCGACACCGAGATCCGAGCGACGATCTGCGCCGGCGCGCTCACTCACGCGTCCGCCGGATAGGCACCGGGTTCGCGGACGAAAATTCGGTCTCGACCCGGACATGAGAACTCACTCATGTTGCCCTCATCGGCGTCTCACTCGTTCGAGGCAGTGTGGTGATGTGAAGTTCGCACCCAAGATCGCCGTCCTGGCAGCCGTGGTGATCGTTCCGGTGGGCGTAGCACTGGCGAGCACCGTACTCGCCGACACCCCACAGCCACCGAGCTTCGAGCCGCGAGTCACCGTCGGAGTCGCGGCACCGAGCGCATCCCAGACCTCCGGCGAGGCACCGCCCCCATCGGACACACCGCCCTCCTCGACCGTGGCACCCCCGACCGCTGCACCCTCGACCGCGGCTCCCTCGGTGGCCGAAATCCCTCCCGCGGCCACGGGCCCGGTGGGCGGTACGGCTCCGGATGCAGCGGAGCCGCCGGCAGCACCGCAGTCCATCGTCGTCCCTGCCCCGCCTCCCGTCGAAGTCATTCCGGACGGTGATGACGATGATGACGACGTCGGTGGCCCGGACGATGCGGATGGCGACGACGATGTGGAAGACGACGACGGGTGAACTCGACCGAGAAACTGATCGACGGCAGTGATGCCCGCACCGAGGTGCTCGCTCGGAGGGGACCTGTGCCCGAGCCTGCGCCTCGTCGTCCCCGGGTGGGAACCCGTGTTCCGGCGCGGGTGCGCATCCTCGGCTGGCTGTTGTTCGTCATGGCACTGGCCATGCTGGCCGTGGGGGTTGCCGTCCGAACGATCCTCCTCGCCGATGTCGAGAGAGACACTGCGGTGGCGCTCGAGCAAGAGATCGGCGAGTTCAGCGAGTTCGCTGCGACCGGCCGGGATCCGGACGACGGGTTGCCGTTCGGCGATGTCGCCGATCTGCTCCAGTTGCACCTACAGCGCCAATACCCGGACGACGACGAGATCCTGTTCGGCTACACCGATCGACTGCTGCGTCAGGAGCGCAGCGGCCCGGGAGATCTGGTCGCCGACGCGGCCGTCGTATCGGCGATCGTGGACTCACCCGACAGTGTGGGATCGACGCAGACTTCGGAAGGTGAAGTCGCCTGGGCGAAACAGGTCGCCGAACCTTCCGGCGGAGGCCAGGCCGGAACTTTCGCGATCGGAATCCTCGTCGACCGCGAACGCGCGGACGTATCCGACACCGTTCGTGTGGTGATCGGAGTGTCACTGATGGCACTGCTGTTCACCGGCGGCATCGCCTGGGTCGTGGCCGGGCAGATCCTTGCGCCCGTGCGTCTGGTTCGGCGGACCGCAGCCCAGATCACCACCGACGACCTGTCCAGGCGGATCGAAGTGGACGGCCGAGACGACGTCGCCGAACTCGCCGACACCTTCAACGACATGCTCGATCGATTGGAGTCCGCGTTCGCCGCGCAGCGACAATTCGTCGACGACGCGAGCCATGAGCTTCGTACGCCGATCACGATCGTGCTGGGGCATCTCGAACTGATGGGTGATGACCCACGCGAGCGCGAAGAGACGGTCCGGCTCGTCACCGACGAGTTGGACCGAATGAACCGGATCGTGGAAGACCTGTTGCTTCTTGCCAAAGCCGAGCGGCCGGATTTCGTGCACAAGCAACCGGTGGATCTCGAGACCCTCACGCGCGACATCGACGCGAAGGTACGCGCGCTCGCCGACCGCGACTGGATACTGGGGCACGTCGGCACGGGCTCGGTGCGGGTCGATCCACAACGAGTCACGCAGGCAGTGCTTCAGCTGGCGCAGAATGCGGTGTCGCACACCGGCCCCGGTGACCGAATCGTCGTGGGCTCCGAGCTCGCCCTGGACCGAGTTCTGTTGTGGGTGAGCGACACCGGTCCCGGTGTGTCCAGCGAGGACGCGCCGACCATCTTCGAACGATTCGCGCGCGGCACCAGTGCTTCGCCTCGCTCGGACAACGGCGGAGCGGGTCTGGGCCTGAGTATCGTGCGAGCGATCGCCGACGGGCATCACGGTGCCGCGACACTCGACAGTCGGCCCGGTGCCGGTGCGACATTCGGGCTCGACCTGCCGGCACGGTGAGCGACCGACGATTTCGTTCTGCCAGAAATGTTTCCGCGTCACCCACGGCAGTGGAACGGCACATGAAAGAACGCTCATGGAACGTTCATCGACGTTTCATCGGACGGACCGAGACTGGTCACCATGAACACGGTCAGCTACAGAACGCAGCCACCTCCTGTCCCGGAACCGATGCGCTCGTGGCGCTTTCGCGATCTGTTGACCCGCCGACTGGTCCAGGGTGTCATGAGTTCGGTTGCGCTGCTGGTACTCCTGGCCGTACTCGCCGGCGCGGCGCAAGGGCTGCCCAGCGCCGGGCGTACCACGCTCGTGGTCTTCACCGCAGCTGTCGCGCTCTGGGTGTTCACGAAGATCGACGACACCTACGTAGCTCTCGGTGCGGCACTTGCTCTGGTACTGACCGGTGTGGTGAGCACCGACGCACTGTTCGACACTCTCGGCGAGGAGACCATCTGGCTTCTCATCGCGGCATTCATCATCGCCGCGGGAGTCCGCGAGTCCGGTTTGGCAACGCGCGCAGCAGTGTTCATCGTCAGTGGCGCGCGTAGCGTACGCCAGCTCGCCCATCTGGTGACGGCCGCGTTGATCGTGACCGCTTTCGCGATCCCCGCCACCTCGGGTCGCGCGGCCCTTGCGCTGCCGGTGTTCTTGGCGTTGGCGCAGGCGCTCGCCGAGCGCAAGCGGGTGGTGCGGGCGTTGGCAATCCTGTTTCCTACCGTCATCCTGCTGTCCGCGGTGGCGACGCTCATCGGGGCGGGGGCGCATCTGATCACCAGCCAGGTGCTCGAGAGTGCGACGGGTACCGGGATCAGCTTCACCGCGTGGCTGTTGCTCGGTGTGCCGCTGGCCGTGGTCAGCAGCCACTGCGCCGCCGAACTCGTACTGGCGCTGTTCACCGATCGGGAGGATCGCCGAATACCGTTGACGGTGAACGTATCCGACATGGCGTCGCGACTCCCGACGCCGGTGACGGGACCGCTGACCATAGCGGAGAACCGGGCCGCGACGCTGCTGGCCGTCGTCATCGTGCTGTGGTGCTCCGAACCGTTGCACGGCGTGCACCCCGCCATCATCGCCCTGCTGGGTGCCTTGATCTCCACCTCGCCGCGGGTGGGTACCACCGACTTCGGAAAGGCGCTCGCCACCGTGCCATGGTCCCTGCTGCTGTTCATGGCGGCAACGCTGGCCCTCGGGACCGCGTTGACGACGTCCGGTGCGGCAGGGTGGCTCTCGGACGGGCTGTTCACGTTGGTTCCGATCGGCTCGGCACCGCCCTGGGTGTTCATCGCGGTGGTGATCGTGCTGTCCGTGGCCTCGCACCTTCTCATCCAATCTCGCTCGGCACGTTCGTCCGTCCTCGTTCCGCTCGTCGTCACCACGGCTTCGGCGCTCGGAGTCGACCCCATGGCCGCGGCCTTCGCGTCGACGGCTGCAGCAGGCTTCTGCCACACCATGCCGTCCTCGGCGAAGCCGGTGGCAATCTTCGCCGAAGCCGAAGGTGTGGAGACGTATTCACCGAAGGACCTGCTACGCCTGTCCGCCTTTCTCGCGCCGCTGACCGCAGGGACCGTGCTGTTCTTCGCCGTGTTCGTGTGGCCGCTGCTCGGCACCCCCATCTCCTGATCTCCCACCCTCGAAAAGGAATCGATCACCATGCCGTCTTCCACCCCACTCCGATTCGTCGTCGCCCCGTCCGGGTTCAAGGAATCTCTCGGTGCCGACGAGGTTGCATCGGCCATTGCCGCTGGTATTCGCCGGGTGGTGCCCGGGGCCATCGTCAACTCGGTCCCCCTCGTCGACGGGGGTGAGGGGTCCGCCCGCGCCCTTGCCGGTGCCACCCTGGGCAAGGTGATCGACACCGTCGTGACCGGGCCGGTGGGCAAGCCGGTCGATTCCCATTTCGCTCTGCTGGGAACGGACGGGCCGGTCACCGCGGTCGTGGAGATGGCAGCAGCGGCCGGTCTGTCGCTGGTTCCGCGAGACATGCGCGACCCGACGGTGACCACGAGTCGCGGAGTCGGTGAGCTCATCCGCACCGCCCTCGACTACGGTGCCGAACGAATCCTGTTGGGCTGCGGCGACTCCGGCACCTCGGACGGCGGCGCGGGGCTTCTGCAGGCGCTCGGAGTGCGACTCCTCGATGCCGAAGGCCTGGAATTGGGCGACGGCGGAGGCGAGTTGACTCGGCTCGACCACATCGATGTATCCGGCCTCGATTCACGGCTGAGTCCGGGAAGCGGTGTAGAGATCAGGGTCGCATGCAACCCACACAACATTCTCTGTGGGCCCGGCGGAGTCGCCCGAATCTTCGCACCGCAGAAGGGGGCCAGCTCGACGCAAGTGGAGATCCTGTCGGCTGCGATGGACCGCTGGGCCGAGGTGTTGGAGCGTGACGTGTCGACGCGGCCGGCCGGTCTGAACCTCCGCACCGGGCCCGGTACCGGCGCGTCCGGCGGGATGGGGGCAGGCGTGGCAGCGGTCCTGCGGGCCGAATTGCTACCACGCTTCGAGGTGATGCTCGATCATGTCGACCTCGACAGCCTCATCGCGACAGCAGACCTGGTGTTGACCGCCGAGGGGTCCATCGACAAGCAGACGCCGAAGGGGAAGATCCCGACGGAGGTCGCCCGCCGAGCCAAGCTTCACGGCAAACCTGTGGTGGCGCTCGCGGGAACCATCGGTCTCGACGCCCGCGCCAACTACGACTCGGGTATCGACGCCTTCGCCGGCATCCTCCCCTCACCGGTCGAGTTGGTCGAGGCGCTCGAACGGGGTGCCGAGTTCCTGACCGACGCCACGGAGCGAGCGATGAGATTGCTTCTGGTCGGAGCGACTCTCGGCCGGTGAGGCCGGAGCAGCGTGAATGGATCTCGTGGACCTGCCGAAGTGTCCGCGATCGCCGATTCTGTCGGACCACCCGCGTAGCGTGTCTGCGATGACGTCGATCACCGATCCGCGCGTACGCGAGTTTCTGTCCACGGGTACCCGCACCGGCAAGCTCGGGTACCTGGCCTCCGACGGCAGGCCCCTGGTTGCCCCGGTCTGGTTCATCGTCGAGGGCGACGAGATCGTGTTCAACACGGGGGCCGACACCGCGAAGGGAAAGTCGATTCGCCGTGATCCCCGCGTGGTGCTGACCGTCGATCTCGAAGAGCCGCCGTACGGATTCGTCCAGGTGCAGGGCATCGCGTCGGTCGACGAGGATCCCGCCGAGTTGCTCCGCACCGCCACCGAGCTGGGGGCTCGGTACATGGGCCGCGATCGCGCCGAGGAGTTCGGCGCACGCAACGGTGTTCCGGGCGAATTGATCGTTCGGGTGACACCGAACAAGGTGATCGCCGCTTTCGACATGACGGCATGACGAGCGACGGTCTTCGCCCGGTCGGCACTGTAGATTGACCGGGTGCCGAATCGAGTCGGAGTGTGTCGGGTGAGCTCGGATCGGGTATCGACTTGTAACAGTCCGGTACATACGGACGGATATGTACTGAAAGGTAACTTCGAGTTGTTTCCGGTGAGAAAATAGAGAACGAAGTAAGCAACTTGCTCGATGTGTTCGGTGCCTGCCGATCGCTGCTCGTGTGGCAGCCGGTGGGGGCGCGTGTGATTGTGGGAAAGAGAGGCTTCGATTGGACCCGCTAGGTGTGGAAGGTGCTGGACACGACGACGGAGTCGGCAGTTCCGAGCATTCGTCGTTCCCACTGTCACCGGCCCAATTGGGAATGTGGTTCGCGCAGCACGTGGACCCCTCGGTACCCGCGAACATCGCCCAGTACATCGAACTGCACGGCGACCTCGACGTGGAGCTGCTTCGCCGAGCATCCTCGCAGGCGGCACTCGAACTGCAATCGGGATTCGTGCGCATCGTCGAGGTCGACGCCGAGCCCCGGCAGATCGTCGACCCCACCCTCGACGATTCTCTGAACTACCTCGATCTGCGCGGTGAGGCCGATCCGCGAGCAGCGGCCCTGGCGTGGATGCACGGCGACTACAGCGCGCCGATCGACATTCTCCGCGACCGACTCATCGCGGCGACCGTCCTGCGCCTCGAGGACGACGTGTGGTTCTGGTACGAGCGCGTGCATCACGTGGTGCTCGACGGCTTCGGTGCCGTCACGTTCATGAACCGTGCGGCGGAGCTGTACACCGCAGCGGTGGAAGGTACCGAGCCGAGCAAGAACCTGGCATCGGATCTGACCAAGGTCTACGACATCGACGTGGCATACCGTGATTCGACCCGTTTCGAGGCCGACCGCGAGTACTGGGCGTCACGCATCGACGGCATCGACGGAGTCACCACTCTCGCCGGGCACACGGCTCCGCCGGCAGCGAAGAGCCAGATCGACAGCACAGCTCTGTCCACCGAGACGATGGAACGGCTCGAGGCTCTTCGTGCCGAGACGGACACCACGATGGCAACCATCGTCATCGCTGGCTTCGCCGCCTACCTCGCCCAGATGACCGGACGAGAAGACGTCGTACTCTCGCTGCCGGTCACCGCACGCACCACCGCTGTACTTCGCCGTTCCGGCGGCATGGTCTCCAACGTCGTTCCCCTTCGGCTCGACGTGTCGGGAGACACCACCGTCGAGACGCTCTTCGCGCGCGTCAACGCCGAGGTCTCCGGGGCCCTGCGCCACCAGCGTTACCGGCACGAGGACATCCGGCGCGATGCAGGCTCGGCCAGTGGTCAGGCCTGGTTCTTCGGCCCGTGGGTCAACATCATGCTGTTCTTCGGCGAGGTGCGCCTCGGGTCGATGGTCGGCGGCATCAACATTCTCTCGACCGGCCTCATCGAGGATTTCGGGCTCAATCTGTACACCAGCGTCGCCGGGTCCACCACGCACATCGACTTCGAGTCGAACCCCAATCTGTACGGACCGGAACAAGCCGGCCGGAACCACGAACGCTTCGTCGATTTCTTCGCCCGCTTCGTGGCGTCGGGACCGAAGGACGCGGTATGGGATCTGGCACTGACGGACGGTCTCGAACGCGAGCAGGTCGTGGACCGGTGGAACGACACCGAGCACGAGACCGAGCCACGGACTCTGCTCTCTGCATTCGAGGCCGCCGCGGCCGCGAACCCTGATGCGACAGCCCTGGTGTACGAGGGCGAGGCGCTGACATACGGTGACCTCTCGGCGCGCGTGAACGGCCTCGCTCGCCACCTGATCGACATGGGTGTGGGTCCCGAGACGCTCGTCGGACTGTCGATTCGCCGTTCTTTCGACCTCGTCGTCGGCATGTACGCGATCGTCGCGGCGGGCGGTGCCTGGGTGCCGATCGACCCCGACCACCCCGCGGATCGCACGGCCTACATTCTGGATTCCGCACAGCCGCGGTGCGTGCTGATCTCCTCCCGCGACGAGGTGGCGCTGCCCGAGGGAACCGAGACGGTTGCGGTCGATCTCGTCGACTGTGCCGCGAGGTCCACGGCACCCGTTCGGGATGTCGAACGCACTGCGCCACTACGACTTTCGAATACTGCGTACGTGATCTACACGTCCGGTTCCACCGGACGGCCCAAGGGTGTCGCGGTCGAACACGCGGCCATCCACAACCAGATGGAGTGGATGCTCTCGGAGTATCCGATGGACGCCTCCGACGTCTATCTGCAGAAGACGGCCACCACCTTCGACGTCTCGCTCTGGGGATTCTTCCTGCCGCTGCGCGTCGGCGCGACGATGGTGCTCGCCACCCCCGACGGGCATCGAGACTCGGTCTACGTGGCCAACAAGATCGCCGAACATCGGGTCACCGTCACCGATTTCGTGCCGTCGATGCTGACGGTGTTCGTGGCCAATGCGCCGATGGGCACCTGCAGTTCGCTGCGCCACGTGTTCGTCATCGGTGAGGCCCTGCCGGTCGAGACGGCAGCGTCGTTCCGCGCGCTGTGCTCGGCGGGGCTGCACAATCTCTACGGCCCCACCGAGGCCGCGGTCTCGGTCACCTATCACCCCAGCGGACCGGAGGACACCCGCACCGTTCCGATCGGTGTCCCCGAGTGGAACACCAGGGCCTTCGTTCTCGACGGTCGGCTGCGACCCACCCCGATCGGCGAATCGGGCGAGCTGTACCTCGCCGGAGTCCAGTTGGCGCGCGGCTACGTGGGCCGACCGGATCTGAGCTCGGATCGCTTCGTCGCCAACCCCTTCGGCACCGACGGCGAGCGGATGTACCGCACCGGTGACCTCGTACGCTGGCGTAGCGACGGAGTGCTGGACTACATCGGACGAACCGATTTCCAGGTCAAGTTCCGCGGCCAACGCATCGAGCTCGGCGAGATCGAAACGGTTCTGCTCGCCAACGAATCCATCTCGCAGACAGTGGTACTGGTTGTCCAGACGGTCACCGGTGATCAGTTGGTGGCGTATGTGGTCGCGGCTCCCGGGCGATCCATCGAGTCGGCCACGGCGATCGAGTTCGCCGGTCACGCCCTACCGTCGTACATGGTGCCTGCAGCGGTCGTCGTCCTCGACGCCCTGCCGTTGAACACCAGCGGCAAGCTCGACCGAAAAGCGTTGCCGGAGCCGGTGTTCAGCAGTGCGAAGAAGTACCGGGCTCCGCAGAGCCGAGCGGAGTACGTCGTCGCGGGCATCTACGAGGATCTGCTCGGAGCCTCCAAGGTCGGTCTGGACGAGGACTTCTTCGAGCTCGGTGGCAACTCTCTGATCGCCACGCAGTTGGTGACGCGAGTCGGCAGCGCTCTCGGTGTGCGCCTCGGTGTCCGTGAGCTGTTCGAGGCTCCCACGGTCGGCGCACTCGCGGCCAGGGCCGAATCGGCGGCCCGGCTCGGGGCGGACACCCCGGTTCTGGAGTCGCGGGAACGCCCCGAGCGTATTCCGCTCTCACCTGCGCAACAGCGGATGTGGTTCCTCAACCGCTTCGACCCGACCACCGCGGCGTACAACCTGCCGTTCTCCGTTCGTCTGACCGGCCCGCTGGACGTGGTGGCGCTGTCTGCCGCATTCGCCGACGTCGTCGATCGACACGAAACGCTGCGCACCGTCTACCCCGAAGTGGACGGCTCACCGGAACAGGTCGTACTCACGGCCGCACGGACTCCGGCGACGATCCTGCCGGTCCGCATCGAACGCGACGAACTGGGTGGACGGCTGCACGAACTGGTCGCCAAGGGATTCGACGTCACGGTCGACACACCGTTCCGCATCGCACTCTTCGAGATCTCACCGACCGAACACGAACTCGCGATGGTGCTCCACCACATCGCCGCCGACGGCGCGTCGTTCGGCCCACTGGCGCGGGACGTGCTGGTCGCGTACTCGAGCCGCGTCAAGGGGCGCGCACCCGAGTGGACCCCTCTCGAGGTCCAGTACGCCGACTACGCGTTGTGGCAACGAGCGGTGCTCGGTCCCGAGACCGATCCGCAGTCGTTGGCGTCACGCGAAATCGCCTACTGGAGCGCAACTCTCGAGGATCTGCCCGATCAACTCGCGCTGCCGTCGAGCAGACCACGGCCCGCCGTGTCCTCGAACGCGGGCAGCAAGCTCCGGGTGGGCGTTCCGGCGCATCTGCATGCCTCGCTTGCGAACCTGGCCCGAGCGAACAACGCCTCGCTGTTCATGGTCATGCAATCGGCGTACGCGCTGCTGCTCGCCCGGCTCAGTGGTACCACCGACATCGCCATCGGTGCGCCCGTGGCCGGTCGGGGAGAACCCGCACTCGACGACCTGGTCGGCATGTTCGTCAACACGCTCGTACTGCGCACCGAGGTCGACCCGGCGTTGACGTTCGAGGATCTGCTCTCGCGCGTACGTGACACGGATCTGTCCGCGTTCGCGCATGCAGACGTGCCGTTCGAGCGCCTCGTCGAGGTGCTGAACCCGGTCCGCTCGACGTCTCGGCACCCGCTGTTCCAGGTCGCGATCTCACTCGAATCGGCGATGTCTCGTGAACTCACCGTCGGCAGCCTGCGCGCGGAAGCCGCCGAATTCGATGTTCCCATCGCCAAATTCGACATACAGCTGTGGCTGACCGAGCACCTCGACGACGGAGCGCCCGCGGGTATCGATGCGGTGTTCGAGTACGCAACGGATCTGTTCGACGAAGATCTCGTCGAGAGCTTCGCGCGTCGCTTCCTGGCGATTCTGGACGCGGTCACCACGGACGCGACAGTGCCGGTCGGTGACGTCACGATCGTCGACGCCGCAGAGCACCGTGCCGTGGTGTCGCAGTGGAACGTCTCGGGAGACGACGTCTCACGAGAGCTGACCCTGGTGGATCTGCTCGATGCAGCTGCCGCGAATCACCCGGACGCCGTCGCGGTGCGATTCGGTGGCTCGTCGATGACCTACGCGGAGTTCGATGCGCAGTCCAATCGCCTTGCGCGCGTTCTCGTCTCGCACGGCGTCGGCCCCGAAAGCCTGGTCGCCGTAGCACTTCCTCGGTCGGCGGAACTGGTCGTCGCGCTCGTCGCGGTGATCAAGGCCGGCGGTGGATACCTCCCCGTCGACCCGAGCTACCCACTCGACCGGGTCGAGTACATGCTCGACGATGCTCGCCCCACCACCGTTCTGTTGTCCGGCTCGGACCGAGTCGAACTGCCGTCCGACGTCGAATCACGTACCGGCGCAGCGCTGCTCGATATCGACACCGTCGATCTGTCCTCGGTGTCCGACGATCCCGTCACCGACGAGGATCGGACTGCTCCGCTGCGGCCCGACAACGTCGCCTACGTCATCTACACCTCGGGTTCGACGGGGCGTCCCAAGGGCGTGATGGTTCCGCATCGCAACGTCGTTCGGCTGCTCGACAACACCGATTCTGTCTACGGCTTCGGTGCCGACGACGTTTGGACGATGTTCCACTCCTACGCATTCGACTTCTCGGTGTGGGAGCTGTGGGGACCGTTGCTGTACGGCGGCACGTTGGTCGTCGTCGACTACTTCACCTCACGGTCGCCGGAGGCATTCCACCGACTGCTCGTCGACGAGCAGGTCACGGTGCTCAACCAGACGCCGTCGGCGTTCTATCAGCTCTCCGAGGCCGATCGCACGACGGCGACCGCGCACGGCGAATTGGTGCTGCGGTACGTGATCTTCGGCGGCGAAGCCCTCGAACAACGACGGCTGACCGGCTGGTTCGAACGGCACGGGCACAGTGCGCCCCAGCTCGTCAACATGTACGGCATCACGGAGACGACCGTGCACGTGTCCTACCGTGCGCTCGATGCCGCGTCCGTCGAGACCAGTGCGTCGGTGGTCGGTAAGCCGATCGCCGGGCTGCGGGTATTCGTACTGGACACTCGCCTGCACCCGGTTCCGGTCGGGGTGCCCGGTGAAATGTACGTCGCCGGTGGACAACTCGCCCGCGGTTACCTCGGTCGCCGGGAACTGACGTCGGTCCGCTTCGTGGCGAACCCGTTCGCGTCGGGAGCCGACGAGGGATCGCTGCTGTACCGAACCGGTGACCTCGCACAGTGGAACGCCGCAGGCGAACTCGAGTACCTCGGACGTTCCGACGACCAGGTCAAGGTTCGCGGATTCCGCATCGAACTGGGTGAGGTCGAGGCGGCGGTGTCCGCGCAGCCGACCGTCACCCAGGCCGCCGTGGTCGTGCGCGAGGACTCGCCCGGTGCAGCTCGACTGGTCGCCTACGTGGTGTCCGCCGCGGTCGAGGGCAGGCCGATCGTCGACATCGAAGACATCAGAACCGGTATCGCAGAGGTACTTCCCGAGTACATGGTGCCGTCGGCTTTCGTCGTGCTCGACTCGATCCCACTGACCGTCAACGGCAAGCTCGATCGCCGGGCACTGCCGGCTCCGGTGTTCGAGGTGCGCGAGTTCCGCGCCCCGACCACACCGATCGAGGAGATCGTCGCCGACGTCTTCGCCGACGTTCTCGGCGTGGAACGCGTGGGTCTCGACGACGACTTCTTCGAACTCGGCGGCAACTCGCTGATCGCCACGCAGGTGGTCTCGCGCCTCGGAGTCGCTCTCGATGCGACCGTGCCGGTGCGCATGCTGTTCGAGGCATCGACCGTAGCGCTGCTCGCGGTACGGGTGGAGCAGGCCGCAGGGGAGGGCGGCCGCGTCGCGCTCGTCGCAACCGTGCGGCCCGAGCGCATTCCGCTTTCGCTCGCGCAGCAGCGAATGTGGTTCCTCAATCGATTCGACGCCGATTCGACCGCGTACAACATTCCGTTCGCACTGAGACTGACCGGCGAACTCGACGTCGCCGCGTTGCAGGTGGCGATCATGGACGTCATCGACCGTCACGAATCGCTGCGCACGGTCTATCCCGACACCGCGGCCGGCCCGCAGCAGACCATCCTCGACGCCGCGCAGACGGTGCCGAACCTGATGCCCGTTCCGACGTCCGCGACCGATATCCAGCGGCAGGTCTTCACGCTCGCGTCGACGACGTTCGACGTGACGGTCAACGTTCCGATTCAGGCTCGCCTCTTCGAGATCGGTCCCCGCGAGCACGTCATCGCCATGGTGGTGCACCACATCTCGGCCGACGGCTGGTCGATGGGTCCACTGGCCCGCGACCTCATGATCGCGTACGCCTCACGCACCGCGTGGGAGAACCCGGCGTGGATGCCGCTCGAGGTGCAGTACGCCGACTACAGCCTGTGGCAGCGTTCGGTTCTCGGCTCCGAGGACGATCCGCACTCGCTGATCTCCGGTCAGGTCGACTACTGGGCCGACATGCTTGCCGGTCTGCCCGACCAGCTGGACCTGCCGACCGATCGGCCGCGCCCGAATCGTCAGTCGTACCAGGGATCGTCGATCCGATTCGAGGTACCGGCCGAGGTCCACCGAGGCCTGTCCTCGCTGGCCCACACGCACAACGCATCGCTGTTCATGGTCGTGCACGCCGCTCTGGCGGTACTGCTCGCGCGCCTGTCCGGCACCGAGGACATCGCGATCGGTACCCCGGTCGCAGGCCGCGGCGACGCAGCCTTGGACGACGTGGTCGGCATGTTCGTCAACACCCTCGTGCTGCGCACCGACATCGAGTCGGGTCGCACGTTCTCGGAGCAGATCGGCCGCGCCCGCGAGGTCGCGCTCGGTGCGTTCGGGCACGCCGATCTGCCGTTCGAGCGCTTGGTCGAGGTGCTGAACCCGTCCCGGTCGCAGGCTCGGCACCCGCTGTTCCAGGTGATGCTCTCGTTCGAGAACCTCACCCGTACGCACGTGGACCTACCCGGACTGTCGGTGGACAGCGTCGCCCTGGATGCCGAGGTGGCGAAGTTCGACCTGCAGCTGACCGTCACCGAGTCCATCGGAGTGGACGGTCGCGGACAGGGCATGGCAGCCGAGTTGACCTACGCGACCGATCTTTTCGACGCCGCGACGGTCCGAGGATTTGCCGAACGTTTCGTGCGGATGCTCACTGCCGTGGTCGCAGATCCCTCGCTGTCGGTGGGAGACATCGACCTTCTCGACGACGGCGAGCGCGAGCGCGTCGTCACGGCGTGGAACCGGACCGAACACGACGTGCCGAAGCAGGTGACGTTGGTCGACCTGTTCGACCGTCAGGTCGACCGGACCCCCGATGCACCGGCTCTGGTGTTCGAGGGGGAGCGGCTGACGTATGCGGAGTTCGCGGCGAGAGCCAATCGTCTTGCGCGACATCTGGTGTCGACCGGTGTCGGGCCCGACTCCCTCGTGGGGCTCGCCATCGGACGCAGCCTCGACCTGTTCGTGGGTATGTACGCGATCGTCAAGGCCGGAGCCGGGTACGTTCCGATCGATCCGACGCAGCCGGCCGATCGCAACGAATACATCGTGGCCACGGCCGCACCGGTCCGAGTGCTGTCCACCACGCGAGATCATGTGGAGTTCGCCGGGGTCGAGACGATCGATATCGACACACTCGACGTGTCCGACATGTCCTGGACGCCGTTGACCGACGCCGACCGTGCAGCCCCGCTGCGGCCCTCGAACATCGCCTACGTGATCTTCACGTCGGGATCGACAGGTCGCCCCAAGGGGGTCGGGGTCTCGCACGAGGCGATCGTCAACCGCCTGCTGTGGATGCAGCACGAGTATCGGCTGGACGCCGACGATGTGGTGCTGCAGAAGACTCCGTCGACCTTCGACGTCTCGGTGTGGGAGTTCTTCTGGGCTCTGCAGAACGGCGCATCGGTCGCCATCGCTGTTCCGGACGGTCACCGCGACGCGATGTATCTGCTCGACGTCATTGCGCGCGAACATGTCTCGGTGGTGCACTTCGTACCGTCGATGATGTCCGTCTTCGTCCCCGAGGTGGAGCGACGCCGAGCATCGGGTGCCACACTGCGGCTGGTGTTCGCATCCGGCGAGGCACTGGCTCCCACCACGGCTCGTGCACTACGCCGAGCTGTCAAGGGAGTCGAGCTGCACAACCTCTACGGCCCGACGGAGGCCGCCGTCGACGTCACCTATCACGCTGTCACGGACGAGGATTCGGACGTGATGCCGATCGGTGCGCCGGTGTGGAACACCGCCGTGTACGTGCTCGACTCGCGGCTGAATCCCACTCCCGTCGGTGTCGCAGGTGAGCTCTATCTCGCAGGTACACAGCTGGCTCGCGGCTACGTGAGCCGCCCCGACCTGACCGCGGATCGCTTCGTGGCACATCCGTTCGCAACGGGCGGGCAGCGCCTCTATCGGACCGGCGACGTGGTGCGGTGGAACCGTGACGGCGAGCTGGAGTACGTGGGTCGTTCGGATTTCCAGGTGAAGCTGCGCGGCCTGCGCATCGAACTCGGCGAGATCGAATCCGCATTGCTGGCACAACGCTCCATCTCTCAGGCAGTCGTCGTGGTCCGCAACGACCAACTCGTCGGGTACGTCGTACCGTCCGGTGCCTCGGTGGAGACCGGAGCCGTCCTCGGTGCCCTGCGCTCTCGACTCGCGGAGTACATGGTGCCGTCGACGCTGATCGTGCTCGAGGAGTTTCCGCTCGGTGCCAGCGGAAAGCTCGACCGCAAGGCTCTGCCCGATCCCGCTTTCGAGGTGACCGAGTACCGGGAACCGACCAACGACATCGAACGCACCGTTGCGGAGGTCTTCGCCCAGGTCCTCGGAGTCGAGCGCGTCGGTCTCGACGACGACTTCTTCGAGCTCGGCGGAAACTCCCTCATCGCAACACAACTGGTGTCACGACTGGGCGTCGCCATGGACACTCGAATTGCGGTCCGAGAGCTGTTCGACACCTCCACGGTGGCCGATCTGGCCGCGCGGTTGGGCACACTCGTCGCCACCGGAAGCCGTCCGCCGCTGGTGCCTCAGCAACGGCCGCAACACATTCCGTTGTCGCTCGCGCAGCAGCGGATGTGGTTCCTGAACAAGTTCGACGTCGAATCCGCAGCCAACAACATCCCGATCGCCGTGCGACTGTCCGGTCTGCTGGACCGTCGCGCAATGCAGATCGCGGTCGCGGACGTCGTGGCTCGGCAGGAGTCCCTGCGCACGGTGTTCCCGGAGACCGACGGAACCGCACATCAGGTGATCGTCGACGCAGCCACGGCCACACCGGATCTGACGCCCGTCGACATCGCCGCGCACGAGGTCGCGGATGCGTTGCGAGAACTGGCGACCACCGGATTCGACCTGTCGAAGGACCTGCCCTTCCGAACCAGGCTCTTCGAGGTCAGCCCCACCGAGCACCTGCTGGTGTTCGTCGTCCACCACATCGCGGCCGACGGGTTCTCACTGGGCCCGCTCACCCGAGACGTGATGAACGCGTACGCGGCTCGCTCGCTGAACCAGGAGCCCTTCTGGTCTCCGCTGCCCGTCGACTACGCCGATTACAGCCTCTGGCAGCGCGAAGTACTCGGTTCCGAGGACGACCCGCAGTCGGTCGTCTCGCAGCAGATCGACTACTGGACAGCCACGCTGGCCGGCCTTCCGGATCAGCTCGACGTGCCGTCCGACCGACCGAGGCCTGTCGTGGCGTCGAACCGTGGCGCGCTCGTACGCTTCTCCATCGACGAAGATCTGCACCGCGCGCTGATCGATGCCGCCAGAGCAGAGAACGCCTCGCTGTTCATGGTGGTGCACACCTCGTTGGCCGTACTGCTGTCGCGGTTGTCCGGCGAGGCCGACATCGCGATCGGCACCCCGGTCGCCGGTCGCGGTGAGGCCGCCCTCGACGACTTGATCGGCATGTTCGTCAACACGCTGGTGTTGCGCACCGAGATCGACACGTCACGGCGATTCGACCAGGTTCTCGCCGATACCCGCGAGACCGACCTGTCGGCTCTGGCCCACGTGGACGTACCGTTCGAGCGGCTGGTCGAAATTCTCAACCCCGCCCGATCCACGGCTCGGCATCCCCTCGTGCAGGTGGTACTCGCGTTCCAGAACCTGGGACAGAAGGATCTCGAACTGCCGGGACTGTCGGTCTCCGGTGTCGATTTCGAGACGCTGGTCGCACTGTTCGATCTGCAGTTCACGTTCGTCGAGTCGATCGGTCCGGCCGGTGCCCCACAGGGCATGGTCGTCGACGTCACCTACGCCACCGATCTCTTCGACGAAGCCACGGTTGTCACGCTTGGCGATCGGTTGATCGCTGTTCTCGAAGCCGTCGCCGACAACCTCTCGACCGTGGTCGGCGACATCGAGCTGCTCGAGCCCGTCGAACGCAGTCGGGTGCTGGTGGAGTGGAACGACACCGCGCGCGAGCTCGACCGGGCACAGACGTTGGCCTCGCTCGCCGGACAGGTCGACTCGACCTCCGCCGCACTGATTTTCGTGGGCGACACGCTCGGCTACGGCGAATTCCAGGAACGGGTCTCCCGTCTGGCGCGGTTCCTGATCGCCCGCGGTGTCGGACCCGAGAGCGCGGTGGGCATCGCTGCCCGTCGCTCGGTGGAACTCCTCGTCGGCATTCACGCGATCATCGCCGCCGGCGGTGCGTACGTACCGATCGATCCGGACCAGCCGACCGAGCGGATCGCACACATTCTCGGAACCGCGGAACCGGTGTGCGTGCTGACCACCTCACGTGACGCGGTGGAAGCCGACGGCTACGAGGTGCTCGATATCGACACCCTCGATCTGTCCGGCTTCTCCGATGCACCGATCACCGACGCGGACCGAATCAGTGCGCTCGCACCGTCCAACACCGCCTACGTCATCTTCACCTCGGGTTCGACCGGGCAGCCCAAGGGCGTGGCCGTCTCACACGAGGCGATCGTCAACCGCCTGCTGTGGATGCAGTCGGAGTACGAGCTGAGCCCCGATGACGTGGTGCTGCAGAAGACCCCCGTCACGTTCGACGTGTCGGTGTGGGAACTGTTCTGGCCGTTGCAGATCGGCGCCACGTTGGTCATCGCCAAGCCCGACGGCCATCGTGACCCTCAGTACCTGCTCGAGACGATCGAGGCACAGTCGGTCACCACGGCGCACTTCGTACCCTCGTTGCTCGAGGTCTTCGTCTCCGTCGTGGCAGCTGCGCCGTCGCCTGCGGCCGGCTCTCTGCGGACGCTGTTCGCATCAGGAGAGGCGCTGCCCGCCGAGGTCGGCGATAGGCTCCGTCGCGTCCTGCCGGGCGTGGCTCTGCACAACCTCTACGGCCCCACCGAAGCGGCCGTCGACGTCACCTACCACGCAGTGACGGAGGCGGACGTCGACCTCGTCCCGATCGGTGTCCCCGTGTGGAACACCAGAACGTACGTCCTCGACGCTCGACTGTCTCCGGTCGCTCCTGGGGTTGCCGGCGAGCTGTACCTCGCCGGAGTTCAACTGGCCCGCGGATATCTCGGACGAACGGACCTGACGGCCGATCGATTCCTTCCCGACCCGTTCGGAGAACCGGGCTCGCGCATGTACCGCACCGGTGACCTGGTGCGCTGGCGCGCGGCGTCCCCCGGTTCAGGACGGTTGGAGTACCTGGGCCGCACCGACTTCCAGGTCAAGCTTCGAGGACTGCGCATCGAACTCGGCGAGATCGAGACCGTGCTGCGCAAGCATCCGTCCGTGGAATCCGCCGTCGTACTGGTTCGGCAGACCGTTGCCGCGGGCGATCAGCTGGTCGCATACGTCGTACCCACGGTCGGCGGGACCGTCGACGTCGCCGAACTGACGGAGTTCGCGTCGCGTTCGCTCGCGAGCTACATGGTCCCGGCCGCGACCGTCGTGCTCGACGCGCTGCCACTGACGCCCAACGGCAAGCTCGATCGTCGCGCTCTGCCGGAGCCGAACATCGAGCAGCGTGTGTTCCGTGCACCGACCACCACGTCGGAAACCGTTGTGGCAGAGGTCTTCCGCGATGTTCTCGGCATCGATGTGGTCGGTGTCGACGACGAGTTCTTCGCGCTCGGCGGCAACTCCCTCGTCGCCACGAGAGTGGCGTCCAGAATCGGCGCGGCACTCGACACCACGGTGACCGTTCGGACGATTTTCGAGGCATCGACCGTGTCCGCCCTGGCGGCCAAGCTCGACGAGCTCTCGGGTTCGGGCCGTCGAATTCCGCTGGTGCGCACCGACTTGCCGGATCTGGTGCCGCTCTCGCTCGCGCAGCGCCGGATGTGGTTCCTCAACCGGTTCGACCCGGAGTCCGCGACGGAGAACCTCCCCGTCGCCATCGAGCTCAGTGGCAATCTCGACATCCCCGCTCTGCGCGCAGCAGTGGCCGACGTGATCGAGCGGCACGAGTCGCTGCGAACGGTCTACCCCGAGGTCGACGGTGTGGCCTCCCAGGTGATCGTTCCGGCGGAGCGGGTGGTTCCCGATCTGATGCCGACTGCGACCACCACAGCCGAACTGCCGGCGGCGCTGGCGGCGCTGGCCATGGGCGGGTTCGACGTCACCGCGGAGCCGCCGTTGCGTGCTGCGCTGTTCGAGCTGGGCTCGGACCGCCACGTTCTGGCGTTCGTCACCCACCACATCGCTGCAGACGGCTTCTCGATCGGCCCCATGACTCGGGATCTGATGGTCGCGTACGCGGCCCGGAGCGCGGGCACCGAGCCCGGTTGGGCTCCGCTCGCCGTCCGCTACGTCGACTACACCCTCTGGCAGCAGGCCGTTCTCGGTTCCGAGGACGATCCGTCGTCACCGGTCTCGAACCAGATTCGGCACTGGACGAGGGCATTGGCGTCGCTGCCGGACGAGGTCACCTTCCCCGGCGATCGCGCCCGCCCGGACAGGTCGTCGTATCGCGGCGGCAACATCACGCTGGCCCTCGACGCAGCCACGCACGGACGCCTCGGCGACGTGGCCCGCGCCAACCAGAGCTCACTGTTCATGGTGCTGCACTCCTCGCTCGCCGTGCTGTTGGCCCGGCTGTCCGGTGAGACCGACATCGCGATCGGTACTCCGGTCGCAGGACGCGGTGAGGCCGCGCTCGACGACGTCATCGGGATGTTCGTCAACACGCTGGTGCTGCGGACCGACATCGATCACGGCAGCGCCTTCACCGAGCTGCTGGCTCGGGCACGCGAGAGCGACCTGTCGGCGTTCGCCCACGCCGAGGTGCCGTTCGAGCGGCTCGTCGAGGTACTCGACCCACCGCGGTCGGCGGCTCGGCACCCTCTCGTCCAGGTGATGCTCACCGTGCAGAACATGGAGCAGACCGAGCTCGAACTCCCCGGCCTGAGCGTGCGCGGCGTCGATCTCGACGTCGAGACGGCCAAGTTCGACGTTCAGTTCACGTTCACCGAGAACCACGTCGACGGCGGCATGACCGTCGACGTCACCTTCGCTCGCGATCTCTACGACGACAGCACAGCGCGTGTCATCGGGGAACGTCTGATCCGCGTCCTCGAATCCGTGGCAAGCGATCCGAGTCAGCGAATCGGCGACGTCCCCGTGATGGACGACGCCGAACGCGGCCGTGTTCTCGCACTCGCCCAGGACGCGCCTGCCGTTGCCGATTCGCTCGACACGATCGTCGATCTCTTCGCCGCTCGGGTGGCCGAGGACCCGGACGCTCCCGCAGTGGTGTTCGAGGGTGCCTCCAGGAGCTACCGAGAGATCGACGAGTCCTCGACGGCACTGGCGAGAATTCTCGCCGGCCAGGGGGTCGGGCCGGAGTCGCTGGTGGCCGTCGTGCTGCCGCGTACCGCCGATCTCGTCGTCGCACTGCTCGCGGTGCTCAAAGCCGGCGGTGCCTACGTTCCGATCGATCCGTCCTACCCGGCCGACCGTATCGAGTTCGTACTCACCGATTCTCGTCCGGTGGCCGTCCTGACGTGGACCGGTGTGGACGCGGAGCTCCCCGCAGCGCTTCCCCGGATCGATATCGACACCGCCTCGACGGTGGGCGACGTGTCGGTGGCCGAGCCGATTCCGGCCACCGCGGCTGCGACGGCGTACGTGATCTACACCTCGGGCTCGACGGGCAAGCCCAAGGGCGTACTCGTTCCGCATCGGAACGTCGTACGGCTGTTGGCGAACACCGAGCGGCACTTCGACTTCGGTCGAGGCGACGTGTGGACGCTGTTCCACTCGTTCGCGTTCGACTTCTCGGTGTGGGAACTGTGGGGCCCGCTCACCACCGGCGGCAGCGTCGTCGTGGTCGACTACTTCACCTCCAGGTCGCCGGAAGCATTGCGAGAGCTGCTCGTTCGTGAGCGCGTCACCGTTCTCAACCAGACTCCGTCGGCGTTCTACCAGCTCGATCAGGTCGATCGGACCGCAGGCTCGACAGGCGACTATTCGTTGCGGTACGTCGTGTTCGGTGGCGAGGCGCTGGAACTGCGACGACTGGCCGGTTGGTTCGATCGTCACGGCGACGAATCCCCGCAACTGGTCAACATGTACGGCATCACCGAAACCACCGTCCACGTCTCGCACCGCGTCGTGGACACGCAGTCCGCAGCGCAGGCTTCGGGATCTCTGGTGGGACGCGCCATCTCGGGGCTCTCGGTGTACGTACTGGATTCGCGACTGTCCCTGGTGCCCGCGGGCGTGCCGGGGGAGATGTACGTCTCCGGTGGTCAGGTTGCGCGCGGGTATCTCGGCCGAGCCGGTTTGAGCGCAACGAGGTTTGTCGCCGATCCTTTCGCAGGCGACGGATCGGTCCTGTACCGCACCGGCGACGTGGCACGGTGGTCGACCGACGGCGAACTCGAATTCGTCGGTCGCGCCGACGATCAGGTCAAGATCCGCGGTTTCCGAATCGAGCTGGGCGAGGTCGAATCCGCCGTCGCGTCCGCTCCTGCCGTCGGGCAGGCCGCGGTGATCGTGCGCGAGGACACTCCCGGTGCCGCACGCCTGGTTGCCTACGTCGTGCCCGCGGCCGAGTCGACCATCGACATCGACGTCGTCAGGGCAGCGATCGGGGAGCACCTTCCCGAGTACATGGTGCCCTCGGCGTTCGTGGTTCTCGATGCGATTCCGTTGACCGGCAACGGAAAACTGGACCGACGAGCGCTGCCCGAACCGGCTGCGCGCACGCGTGAGTTCCGGCCACCGACCACTCCGGTGGAGGAGATGGTCGCCGACGTCTTCGCCGACGTTCTCGGAGTGGAGCGCGTCGGTCTGGACGACGACTTCTTCGAGCTCGGCGGCAATTCGCTGGTGGCAACGCAAGTGGTGTCCAGGCTGGGTGCCGCAGCGGACACCACTGTCCCCGTCCGCGCACTGTTCGAGGCCCCGACCGTCGCGGCTCTGGCAGCGCGGGTCGAGCAGGGTTCGGGCGCAGGCGCGCGTACGGCGCTGGTGGCATCGACGCGACCGAGCCGAGTACCGCTCTCGCTCGCGCAGCAGCGGATGTGGTTCCTCAACCGCTTCGATTCCGAGTCCACGGCGTACAACATCCCGTTCGCGCTTCGGCTCAGCGGGCGTCTCGACGTCGACGCGTTGCAGCGTGCCGTCTCCGACGTGATCGAACGTCACGAGACTCTGCGATCGGTCTACCCGGATTCACCCGAAGGCCCGCATCAGGTGATCGTGCCGATGTCCCAGGTGCCCACCACTCTCGAGGTGATCGACACCGACGCGGAGTCGGTGACCGCGCGGGTTCTGGAGCTCCTGTCGGCGACGTTCGACGTCACCACCCACGTTCCGCTGAAGACCGCACTCTTCCGAGTCTCGAACACCGAATTCGTACTCGGCATGGTCATCCACCACATCAGCGCCGACGGTCTGTCGGTGATGCCGTTGTCCACCGACGTCATGACCGCATACGCCGCGCGCACCCGTGGTTCCGATCCGGCGTGGTCACCGTTGCCGGTGCAGTACGCCGACTACGCGCTGTGGCAACGCCAGGTTCTCGGATCCGAGGAGGATTCGGAATCGATTGCTGCGCAGCAGATTCGGTACTGGGAAAGCGCTCTGGCCGAGCTGCCCGAGCAGATCGAACTACCGCTCGATCGCCCGCGACCCGCCGAGCAGACCTTCCGGGGCAGCCGCGTCGACTTCCGGATCGACGCAGCCGCGCACGCTCGACTGACCGAACTGGCACGCGCACGTAACGCGACGGTGTTCATGGCCGTGCACGCGGCGTTCGCCGTGCTGCTCTCGCGCATGTCGGGATCGTCGGACATCGTCGTCGGAACTCCGATCGCGGGTCGCGGCGAAGCAGAGATCGAGAACCTCGTCGGGATGTTCGTGAACACGTTGGTGCTGCGGCTCGACGTAGCGGGCGGTGCGAGCTTCGAGGACCTCCTCGACGCGGCTCGGGAAACCGATCTGCAGGCTTTCGCCAACTCCGACATACCGTTCGAGCGGCTCGTCGAGGTCGTCAACCCCACCCGGTCGACGGCGCGTCACCCGCTGTTCCAGGTCGGCTTCTCGTTCCAGAACTTCGCGCGCCGAGAATTCCAGCTCGACGGACTGGATATCTCGGCCCTGGACACCGAGACCGGAACGTCGCAGTTCGACCTGCATCTGATCGTCTCCGACGCATCGAGCGGCGACGAGGCGTCGGGCGGGGCCGATGCGTTGTTGACCTACGCGACCGACCTGTTCGATGAGCGCACCGCGCGTTCGCTCGTAGCCCGGTTCGAGGCCGTGCTCGACGCTGTCACAGCGGCACCGTCGACCCCGATCGGCGATCTCGATCTGTTCCTCGACGGTGAGCTGCCCGCCATCGTCGAGGAGTGGAACGACACCGACCGCGACTTCGATTCGGCAGATGGCACGACGCTCGCCGATCTGTTCGCGGGCTCGGCAGCGCGCAACGGTGACGCCGTTGCACTCGTGCACGACGACGGCACGCTGACGTACGGCGAGTTCTCCGAGCGGGTGTCGAGCCTGGCCCGTCATCTGATCGGTCTGGGTGTCGGACCCGAAGTGCCGGTGGGGCTTGCCATTCGGCGCTCGGTGGATCTGCTCGTGGGCATGTACGCCGTCTCCGTGGCCGGAGGTGCCTACGTCCCGATCGATCCGGATCAGCCGGCCGAGCGCAACGCGCTCGTGTTGGAGACCGCAGCTCCGCTGTGCGTACTGACATCCGGTGCTGTCGGCCCGGAGATCTCCTCTGCAGCAACGGTCGTCGATCTGGCGCAACTCGATCTCGAGGGCTACTCGTCCGCGCCGGTCGAGACCTCCGAGCGCTGCGGTGAACTCTCCGCCGACACCACGGCCTACGTCATCTTCACGTCCGGCTCCACCGGCCGGCCCAAGGGCGTGGCGGTCTCGCACGGCGCAGTGGTCAACCAGTTGAACTGGCTGCGCGCGGAGTACGGCCTCGACGAGACCGATGCGTCTCTGCTCAAGACCGCAGCGACGTTCGACCTGTCGGTGTGGGAGTTCTGGTCGCAACTGACCTCGGGTGGGCGACTCGTCATCGCGAACCCGGAGGGTCATCGCGATCCCGACTACCTGCTCACGCTGATCCGTCGGCACGCGGTGACGACGTTGCATCTGGTGCCGTCGATGTTGTCGATGCTCGGCACCGTTGCCGCGGGCGAGCTGTCACCCGATCTGCGACGTGTCCTGGCCATCGGTGAAGCACTACCCGCAGCGGTGGCACAGGACTTTCGGCGGCACAACGGTTCCACCGAGCTGTTCAACCTCTACGGCCCGACCGAGGCTGCGGTGTCGGTGACCTCGCATCCGGTCACCGATGCCGACACCGTCACCGTGCCGATCGGCGTGCCCGAGGCAAACACCGCCGTGTTCGTGCTGGACTCGCGCCTTCATCCGGTTCCTGCCGGAGTCACGGGAGAGCTCTATCTCGCCGGTGCGCAGCTGGCGCGAGGATATTTCGGCCGAGCAGACCTGACCGCCGAACGGTTCGTCGCGAATCCGTTCGACGCGAACGGAACGCGGATGTATCGCACGGGCGACCTCGTGCGCTGGCGGATTCCGCTCGTCGACGGCGCACCCGCGGCGGCCCGCCTCGAATACATCGAGCGTGCCGATTTCCAGGTCAAGATTCGCGGCTTCCGCATCGAACTCGGTGAGATCGAGGCAGCCCTGCGCACACAGGCGACGGTCGCCGACACCGCCGTCGTGGTGCACTCCGGCGAATCGATGGGGGACCAGTTGGTCGCCTACGTCGTCGGTACGTCCGGAGCAGTACTCGACGTGGCGAGTGTCGAAGCCGAACTCGCCCGCGCCGTGCCGTCGTACATGGTTCCGGCAGCGTTCGTCGTCCTCGATGCCCTTCCGCTCAACGCCAACGGCAAACTGGATCGACGGGCACTTCCGGCACCGCAGTTCGAGGTTGCCGAGTTCCGCGCCCCGGTCACTCCGGTCGAAGAGATCGTCGCGGCCACCGTGGCGGAACTGCTCGGTCTGGACCGTGCCGGACTCGACGACGATTTCTTCGCGCTCGGCGGAAACTCATTGGTCGCAACGCAATTGGTCTCGCGGCTGGGCCAGGCTCTAGACGCCCAGATCCCGGTGCGAGCTGTGTTCGCGGCCTCGACCGTCGCAGGCCTCGCCGCCCACATCGCCCCGCTCGTCGGGGGCGGTGCGCGCCGAGAACTGACCGTTCGTGAGCGGCCCGATCTGCTTCCACTCTCGATCGCTCAGGAAAGAATGTGGACGATCAACCGGATCGACCCCGGTTCCTCGGCGTACAACATTCCTGTCGCGGTCCGGCTGACCGGCGCACTCGACGTCGACTCCCTGCGTGGGGCATTCGACGACGTTCTGGGGCGCCACGAAATTCTGCGCACGGCGTACCCCGATTCTGTGGACGGGCCGGTGCAGCAGATCGTTTCCGTCGCCGAGGTAGGGGTCGATCTGACGCCCGAGCGGGTGGAACCGGATGCAGTGATCTCCCGCCTGACCGAGACCCTCGGTGCCGGGTTCGACGTCACGAAGTCGGTGCCGGTGCGCGCTGCGTTGCTGCAGGTCGCCGACAACGAGCATGTGCTCGCCGTGGTGGCACACCACATTGCTGCCGACGGTTTCTCGATGGGTCCGCTGATCCGCGATGTCATGGTGGCGTACACCGCTCGGATTGCGGGGGAGATGCCGGCATGGACTCCGCTGCCGGTCCAGTACGCCGACTTCGCGCTGTGGCAGCGTGACGTGCTCGGCAGCGAGAACGATCCCGAAAGTCCACTCGCGAAGCAACTGGCGTATTGGACGACCGAGTTGGCAGGAGCGCCGGAACAGTTGGCACTTCCGCTGGATCGGCCGCGACCGCCTCGCCCGACGATGCACGGTGCCTCGTACGAGTTCTCGTTCGGCACCGACATCGCATCGGCGATCGAGAAGATCGCTCGCGAACACTCCGCGACGACGTTCATGGTGGTGCACAGTGCCTTCGCCGTGCTGCTCTCGCGGCTGAGCAACTCCTCCGACATCAGCATCGGCACACCCACTGCCGGTCGCGGTGAACAGCAACTCGACGAGCTCGTCGGCATGTTCGTCAACACGCTCGTGCTGCGAACTCGACTCGATCAGGGCGGCACGTTCGCCGAGCTGTTGCAGCAGGCCAAGGACAAGGATCTGGCAGCGTTCGGCAACGCCGACGTCCCGTTCGAGCGGCTCGTCGACGCACTGGGCAGGGCGCGGTCGAGTGCCTACACTCCGCTGTTCCAGGCGATGCTGACGTTCCAGAACCACGTGACCGGATCGTTCGAGTTGCCGGGTCTGCACGTGCAGGCCTTGCCCGCGGGCGACGACCAGGCCAAGTTCGATCTGCAGCTGACCGCCGTCGAACGATTCGACGACACCGGAGCACTGCGCGACATCGAGGCGACGTTCACCTACGCGACGGCGATCCTCGACGAGTCGTCGATCGCGACGTTCGCAGATCGGCTGCTGCGGATTCTGAATGCCGTGGTCTCGGATCCGGATGTGGTGCTGCGGTCCATCGACATCCTCTCCGAGGAGGAGAAAGCGGAGTTCGCACCGCGAACCAAGCCCAAGACGGTAGACGATCTGCCGGATCTGATTGCCCGCGCAGCGGCCGTCGCACCCGATGCGGTGGCCCTCGAACACGAGTCGACGACGGTCGATTTCGCTGCTCTGCACGCCAAACTGGCTCAGATGTCGGCAACGATGGGCTCGGCGATGAAGCCGCAGGCTCTGGTGACGGTCACTCTGTCGGCACTGGTTCCGGGGATCTTGCCCGCCCTCGGTGCGGAGGGGCTGAACACCGCTCTGGCATCGTTGATCGAACGGGCGGAGTCGGTGATCGCGTCGTCGTGACGAATGCCGAGCTCGCCGGTTGTGCACGTGGATCGATCAGGAGGAAAAGGTAGATGGCGGTAGGACGTCGAAGCGATGCAGCTCTGACGGTCGAGGACCTTCCGCGCTTGGTTCGGAGCGTCGCAGCGGTCGAACCCGACCGCGTAGCGCTCACGCACCTCGGTACGGAACTGACCTACGCCCGCCTGGACGAGGAGATCACCACCCTCGATGCGGCCATGGGGGGCGTCCTCGGCCCCGACGCGCTGGTTCCGGTCGTGTTGTCCAACACGCTTGCAGGCCTCATCGAGGCCACCGAGGGTGGTCTGGACGCGGTCGTGTCCACCGTCATCGCGGATGCGGTGTCGGTTCTCGGCGACGACGAGTCGACGTCGAGCTCCGCCCATCCCGAAGCCGCCACGCTGTACGCGCTGTTCGCCGATCAGGCCGAGCGCACCCCGGACGCACCTGCCCTCGTCTTCGGCGACGACACGCGAACCTACGCCGAGTTCGCCGCCTCGGTGGAGCGTCTCGCCCGCGTGCTGATCGCACGTGGAGTCGGCCCCGATTCAGCGGTGGGACTGTCGATCCGCCGATCGTTCGATCTGCTGGTGGGTATGTACGCCGTCGCCGCAGCAGGCGGAGCCTACGTGCCGTTGGACCCGGATCATCCGGTCGACCGACTCGGCTACGTTCTCGACATCGCGACACCTGTCCTGGTCCTGACGACCACGAACGACCTACCGCAGTTGCCCGACGGCACCGCCACCGTTCTCGTCGACGAGCTCGACCTGACCGATGTGCCGGAAGGACGGATCACCGATGCGGATCGGCTCTCCGCCCTGACCGAGGACGATCTCGCCTACGTCATCTTCACCTCCGGTTCGACGGGACGTCCGAAGGGTGTGGCGGTGAGCCACCGGGCCATCGTCGCCAACATCTCCTGGCGGCAGCGGGAGTACTCGATGAGTGCTGCCGACGTCGTGTTGCAGAAGACTCCGTTCACGTTCGACGTATCGGTGTGGGAGTTCTTCTGGCCGTTGCAGATCGGTGCCACGCTGGTTATCGCCGAGCCCGAGGGCCACCGCGCACCCGCCTACCTCGCCCGCGTCATCGGCGAGCGGGGCGTGAGCGTGACACACTTCGTGCCCTCCATGCTCTCGGTGTACGTCGCCGAACCCACTGCTGTGCAGGCTGATTCGCTTCGGATGGTGTTCGCCTCCGGCGAGGCGCTCCCGGCGCGCACCGTCAACGCGTTCCACGAGATCTCGAACGCGGAACTGCACAACCTGTACGGTCCCACCGAAGCGGCCGTCGACGTCACGTACTACCGAACCCAGCAGGTGGAAGAAGCCTCGGTTCCCATCGGCGCTGCAGTCGACGACACCGATCTGTACGTGCTCGACGAAGGACTGCGGCGATCGCCCCGTGGAGTCGAGGGTGAGCTCTATCTGGCGGGCGTGCAGCTCGCTCGCGGATACCTCGGACGCACCGACCTGACAGCCGATCGGTTCGTGGCCGACCCCTTCGGTGAGCCGGGTGACCGCATGTACCGCACCGGCGACCTGGTGCGTCGACGCGGCGACGGCCTCATCGAGTACATCGGGCGCACCGACTTCCAGGTCAAGCTGCGCGGTCTGCGTATCGAGCTGGGCGAAATCGAATCGGCCCTGCTCGCCGAGCCTGAGGTGACCCAGGCGGCTGTACTGCTTCATTCGTCGGAGCAGTCGGAACAACAGCTCGTCGGCTACGTCGTCAGTACCGATCCCGATCTCGACCACGACGGCCTCGCGGACGCGGTGAGACGCCGCATGCCCGAGTACATGGTGCCGTCGGTGTTCGTCGTCCTGGACGAGTTTCCGCTGAACGCCAGCGGAAAGCTCGACCGAAAAGCGTTGCCCGCGCCCGATTTCGCGTCCCTGGCGCGGGAATACCGCGCACCGAGCACGGAGACCGAGTCGGCATTGGTCGCGATCTTCGAGACCGTCCTCGGCCTCGACCGCATCGGCGTCGACGACGACTTCTTCGTCCTCGGTGGAAACTCGCTCAATGCCACCCGCGTGATCGCGCGGGTCAACGCCGAGCTGGGCACTGCGGTGGATGTGCGGTCGTTCTTCGACGCACCGACCGTCGCCGAACTGGCCGCCGCAGTCGACGCCGCAGGCTCGACGCACGCGCGACCGGCGTTGGTTGCGCAGCAGCGGCCCGAACGTGTGCCGCTGTCGCTTGCCCAACAACGGATGTGGTTCCTCAACCGATTCGAGCCGGACTCGGCTGTCAACAACATCCCGGTCGCCATCGCGTTGAGTGGAGAACTCGACTTCACGGCCCTGCAGTCGGCCTTGGTCGACGTGTTGGATCGGCACGAGTCACTACGGACGGTCTACCCCGACCACGACGGTGTCGGCTTCCAGCTGGTGCTCGAATCGGATTCGGTGACAGTGGAACTGGAGCGAGCGACGGCAACCGAGGCCGACGTGCCCGCCGTGCTGCTCGAGTTCGCACTCAGGCCCTTCGATCTGGCGGTACAGCTGCCCTTGCGGGCGGTGCTTCTCGAAACGTCCGAGACCGAGCACGTGCTCGCGTTCGTGGTACACCACATCGCGGCCGACGGATTCTCGATGGGCCCGCTGACCCGCGACGTGGTGGCGGCCTATGTGGCACGCACCAGCGGGCAGGAACCACAATGGACTCCGCTCGAGGTGCAGTACGCCGACTTCACGCTGTGGCAGAGGGCCGTCCTCGGTAGCGAGGACGATCCGGATTCGCTGATCTCGGCGCAGGAGAACTACTGGCGGCACCAGCTCGGTGGTGCTCCCGACCAATTGGAGCTACCCACCGATCGCCCCCGCCCGGCGGTCGCCACGACCAACGGCGGTACACACACGTTCGAGATCGACGCCGACTTGGTCCGCGAGCTGGAGAAGCTCGGAAGAGACCACAGCGCAACGACGTTCATGGTCGTGCACGCCGCACTGGCCGTGCTGTTGGCCAAGCTCGCGGCCGCCGACGACATCAGTATCGGTACGCCGGTCGCCGGTCGTGGTGATGCGGCCCTCGACGACGTCGTCGGGATGTTCGTCAACACACTGGTGCTGCGCACCGAAGTCGATCCACGGGCGTCGTTCGACGATCTGCTGCGCGAGATCCGTGAGGTGGATCTCGCCGCGTTCTCGCACGCCGAGGTGCCGTTCGAGCGTCTGGTGGACGTGTTGGCCCCGGTGCGCTCGCAGGCACGGCACCCGCTGTTCCAGGTGATGTTGACGTTCCAGAACCTGGACCGAACGTCGGTGGAGCTTCCCGGCTTGACCATCGCGGCGGTCGACTACGAGGCAGACCTGGCGAAGTTCGATCTGCAGGTGACGTTGTGGGATTCGGCTCCGGCCGGCTCCGAGCCCGCGGGCCTGACCGTCGCTCTGACCTATGCCGCGGACCTCTTCGAGAAATCGACGATGGACCGGTTCGGTGAGCGGTTCGTTCGTGTTCTTCGTGCGATCACCGCAGCGCCTGCCGCAGCCGTCGGCGATATCGACCTGCTCGACTCGGTCGAGCGCAATTCGGTGCTGGAGTTCGGTTCGGGGCCTGCACACGAGATCCCCGGCGGGACAACATTGGTGGGGCAGTTCGACGCTCGCGTCGAGCAGACCCCCGACGCTCAGGCCCTGGTGTTCGAGGACGTGCGGCTGACGTACGCCGAGCTCGACGCGCGCGCGAACCGCCTGGCGCGATACCTGTTGTCCGTGGGCGTCGGCACCGATTCGACGGTCGGCCTCGCGGTCGGTCGCAGTATCGAGTTGCTGGTCGGCATGTACGCGATCGTCAAGGCCGGTGCCGCGTACGTACCCATCGACCCGAGTCAGCCGTCGGAGCGCAACGAGTACATCGTGAGCACGGCCTCGCCGGTGCGGGTGCTCTCGAGCACTCGAGACCACGTCGAGTTCCCGGGTGTGGAGACGGTGGACATCGACACCGTGGACGTGTCGGAATTCTCGTCGGCACCGGTGACCGATGCGGAGCGGACGGCACCGCTGCGGGCAGAGAACCTCGCATACGTCATCTTCACCTCGGGTTCGACGGGTCGCCCGAAGGGCGTCGGCGTATCGCACGCGGCGATCGTCAACCGCTTGTTGTGGATGCAGCACGAGTATCCGCTCGGTCCGCAGGATGTGGTGTTGCAGAAGACGCCTGCGACGTTCGACGTGTCGGTGTGGGAGTTCTTCTGGGCGTTCCAGGTCGGCGCATCGGTGGTCGTCGCGGTTCCCGAGGGTCATCGGGATCCGTCGTACCTGCTCGATGTCATTGCACGCGAACATGTTTCGGTGGTGCACTTCGTGCCGTCGATGATGTCGGTGTTCGCACCCGAGGCGCAGCGCAGGCCGGAGGCGGGAGAGTCGCTGCGTACGGTGTTCGCCTCGGGGGAGGCACTTGCGCCCGCTACTGCACATTCGTTGCGCCGCGCGCTCCCACAGGTGTCGGTGCACAACCTGTACGGCCCGACCGAAGCTGCCGTCGACGTGACCTATCACGCGGTCTCCGACGCGGACACCGCGGTGGTGTCGATCGGCTCACCGGTGTGGAATACCGCTGTGCGCGTTCTCGATTCGTCGTTGCGGCCGGTTCCGGTCGGGGTGTCGGGAGAGCTCTATCTCTCGGGTGTCCAGCTCGCCAGGGGATACGTGAGCCGACCCGATCTGACCGCGGATCGCTTCGTCGCCGATCCGTTCGCAGTCGACGGTGAGCGGATGTACCGAACCGGCGACGTGGTGCGGTGGCTGCCCGCCGGTGAACTGGAGTACGTGGGCCGGTCCGACTTCCAGGTGAAGTTGCGTGGCCTGCGTATCGAACTCGGCGAAATCGAATCGGCTCTGTTGGATCTGTCCGAGATCGCTCAGGCCGTGGTGCTCGTGCGACGAGAGCAACTGGTCGCCTACGTCGTCCCCACCGATGGCCCGGTCGATGTGGACCGGATACGCACCGCGCTACGTGGACGTCTGGCCGAGTACATGGTGCCGTCCACCGTGGTGGAACTGACCGAGTTTCCGCTCGGCGGAAGCGGCAAGCTCGATCGAAAAGCACTGCCCGATCCGGAATTCGAGGCGACGCCCTACCGAGCACCGAGCAATCCGGTCGAAGAGATCGTCGCGACGGTGTTCGGAGCCGTCCTCGGACTCGACCGAGTCGGTGTGGACGACGATTTCTTCGCCCTCGGCGGCAACTCACTGGTCGCCACTCAGGTCGCCGCACGACTCGGTGCCGAACTGGGTACCACGGTGCCCGTCCGAACGATGTTCGAGGCAGGCACGGTGGCAGCCTTGGCTGCTGCGTTGGAAAGCCACGTCGGCCACGGAGCATCCGCGCCTCTGGTGGCGCAGGAACGCCCCGAACGCATTCCGCTCTCTCTCGCCCAGCAGCGTATGTGGTTCCTCAACCGATTCGAGCCCGAATCGGCGGTCAACAACATCCCCGTGGCGATCCGGCTCACCGGAGCACTCGACACCGCGGCCCTGAACGCGGCGGTCGTCGACGTTCTCGACCGGCACGAAGCACTGCGCACCGTATACCCGAGTGTGGACGGAGCGGGGCACCAGGTGATCCTGCCTGCCGAATCGGTGGCACCGGACCTGACGCCCACCACACCGTCCGCCTACGGTGCGGTGGCCGACCTGATCGCTTTCGCCTCCGAGGGATTCGACGTCACCCAGTCGATTCCCCTGCGCGCCAAATTGTTCCGGGTCACCGACGACGAGTACGTGCTGGTCGTCGTGGTTCACCACATCAGCGCGGACGGGTGGTCCATGGGGCCGCTGACCCGCGACGTGATGACGGCTTACCTCGCTCGTGTGGCCGGCGAGGCTCCGCAGTGGACGCCGCTGTCGGTTCAGTACGCCGACTTCGCGCTGTGGCAGCGCGCCGTGCTCGGCGACGACGCGGACCCGAGCAGCCTGATGGCAGCACAGGCGAACTACTGGCGTTCGGCCCTGGCGGACCTGCCCAGTGAGCTGACCCTGCCGTACGACCGGCCGCGTCCTGCGGTCCAGTCGTACTCGGGCGGGCGATTCCAGTTCGACATCGATGCGGATCTGCGCGCCTCGCTCGACGATCTGGCCCGGTCGACCGGAACCACGCTGTTCATGGTGCTCCACGGTGCGCTCGCGCTGTTCCTGGCTCGCATGTCCACCTCGGACGACGTCGCGGTGGGTACCGCCGTCGCAGGCCGCGGCGAGGCCGTCCTGGACGACGTGATCGGCATGTTCGTCAACACCCTGGTGCTCCGCACCTCGGTCGATCGAAGCAAGGGATTCACCGACCTCCTCGGCCACGTTCGGGACGTCGACCTCGATGCGTTCGCACACGCGGACATCCCCTTCGAGCGGCTCGTCGATCTGCTCGAACCCGAGCGCACGACGGCCAGACATCCGCTGTTCCAGGTGGCGATCGCGTTCGAGAACCTGCCACCGAGCGAATTCCAGCTACCCGGTCTGACGGTCTCGGCGGTCGACGTCGAGGTCGACACCGCCAAGTTCGACCTGTCGTTGACGCTGCACGAGAAGTCCGACGGCACCGGTCTGTCCGCCGGTTTCCTCTACGCGCGAGACCTGTTCGACGAGAACACGATCGAGGTCTTCTCGCGTCGTTTCCGTTGGCTGCTCGAAGCGATCGTGGCGACACCGAACACCCCGGTGGGCGATCTGTCCATCCTCTACGACGACGAGTACGACCGGCTCACCCACGTCCACGGCGACGACGTGTTGGCCGGCGGCACTCTGGCCGAGATCTTCGCTGCCGGAGCCGCACTCGACCCGTCGGCGACCGCGATACGCTACGAGGGCCGCTCGATCTCGTACGCCGAACTCGATGCGACGTCCTCGCAGCTCGCCCGGGTGGTCAGCCCGAGTACGGCCTCGGAGTCCGAGACCATGTGAGCGATGCGATCCTGCGGGTACGTCGGGTCGACGGGTAGGTGCGCAGCCCC
>NZ_NOZF01000099.1:0-25308 GCF_002258565.1 Rhodococcus sp. 05-2254-6 | reverse complement strand
GTCGCCATGATGGTCGCAATCACCACCGCCGCGGCCGCCGACACACCGGCCGACACGACGCTGTTGGTAGTGGCCGACGCGATTCCGCCGTCGAGCAGCTCTTGTATGTGGTTGCCGCCCAATCCGATCGAGACCACGGCCGCCAGTGGAGCGCCGACCAGGGCCAGTACTGCCAACCACAGGCAGGCGCGAACCCAGGTGACGCGGTCAGCCAAGAAGATCGTTGAACGTGGCGACGGCATCGGGCTGGGAGGCGGTGATGGTGTCGAGGTCCGGGTTCAGCAGTTCGATGTCGTCGAGAGCGGGCGCGCCTTCCGGCGTGCCGACATCGGACCGAACCGGCAGGTACTGCTGCTCGACGGCGATCTCCTGACCGCGCTTGCTGACCAGGAAGTCCACGTACTTCTGCGCGGCCTCCTGATTGGCCGAGTCCTTGAAGATTCCGGCCGGTTCGGAAATGTACGGGACGCCATCGGTGGGGTACGACGCGGCGATGGGCGAGCCCTTCTCGGCCAACTCGCGCACCAGGTAGTCCACCACGATCCCGACCGGCTGGGTGCCGGCCGCGACGGCCTGAGCGACCGGGCCGTTGCTCTCGGCGATCACGGGTTCGTTGGCGACGAGATCGGTGAGCCACGGAAGGCCGAGGTCTTCCTGGCCCAGCCAGACGGCGGTGTTGAACGCTGCCGCGCCGGACACATCGGGATTGGGCAGCGTGATCCGGCCCTTGTACTGGGGGTCCGCCAGGTCCTTCCACGATGTCGGGGGCTGCGAGACGGTCCCGGTGTTGTACGCGATGACCGTCGGGATGATGCGGGTTCCCACGTAGTAACCGTCGGGATCGACGACGTTCGGGTCGAGGGCGTCGACGTCGGCCGGGGTGTACTGCAGCAGCAGATCGTCGGCCTTGTACTTCTCGAACGTGGGGGCGTCCGCGGCGAGCAGGACGTCGGCACCGATGGAGCCGGTCTGCCGCTCCGACGCGATGCGCGCATTGAGATCTCCGGTGCCCGCGCGGAACACCTGTACGTCGATGCCGGGGTTCTCTGCGGTGAACTCGGCGTTGAGAGCGTCGATCTTCGCCTGCGGCTCCGAGGTGTACACCGTGAGAGTGCCGCCGGCCCCGTCGCCGTCTCCACCGGCAGCGGGAGCCGCAGGCTCGGAGCAGGACGCGAGGGTGAGAGCGGCTGCGAGACCGAGGATTCCACCGGTGGCAACGCGACGAACAGTGTTCACTAGGTACATCTCCTGGAAGCATCGAGCACGGAAGTTGCTCATGCTTCCGACCTGAATCGACACGCAGACATGCGTTGTGGGAACTGCACGTGTCGCCGGGGTGAACGACTCGGGGGCAGGGGTTGACTACCCAGCTCGAGACGACAAGGCGTGTACCGCGAACTGCCGTCCCCAACCCGGTCCGGCCCCTTCACGACCCAGGGTCGACGGCACAGCGCCGATCAGAGTCAGGAAGTCCAAGGTCGGTCGAGCGAGGTACTGGGCGTACGGTCTCTCCCTCTCGGGGATCATCCATCCGAGCGCCTCGAGGCTTCGGAAGACCAGCGAATTGCGTTCGTCTACAGAGCAACTCGCCGCAACCGACACCAGGAGCAGAACGCCCGCGTCTTTCTCGTACTGCTCGCGCCCAACGGGAATCCGAGCCGCGGCGTGTGACCACAGGCGGACCGGGTCGGTGGCGAGGGTGTTGCCCAAACGGGTGCGAAGAAGCCGCCCTTTCAGGACACGAACGAGTCCGAGTTGCGTCACAGCAGTCCGAAGCCAGTGCACCTGTTGATGGTCCACCTCGCGGTTGGAGCTTCCGAACCATCTGGTATCCCACTCGAGCTCGGCACGCATCGCCGCAACGTCCCTGGGCGGCACGTAGCCTGCAGCGGTCAGTGTGATTCCGTCTTCGCCCACACGCGCCAGCATCCACGTCAGCTTTTCCATTGCCGATGCCGCCACTGCGGGGTCCACCTGTGCCACATCGACATCGACGCGCGCGAGGATATCGGGTAGATCGGGGTGATACTCGAGGGGCCCGCGTTCGAGAAGCGAGCCCAGTTTGGGTAGCCGTTCCCGTACGCGACCGGCCAACTCCGTCACCGCGCGCCGCAACGCGATTCTGTTGTTCGCGTCGGCCACCGCGAAGCGCTCGTCGAAGTCGCCCGCCCAGAGCTTCATGTGGTCGTGCTCAGGATGGTCGGTATCAGCGAGAACCTTCAGCAGTTCGGCGTAGCCCGACGAGCCGCCGCAGTCTTCGGGTGGGCAGGCGCGGTCGCCGTCGAGGCGGGCTGCAGTACCGGCTACGGGCGATACCTCTTCCACGACCAGGTGGTGTGTCCATCCGTCACCGAAGTCGTACTCGTACCCGAGACGATCCCCGACGGCATCGAGGACGTCGTCCACCCGAACGCCGTCTTCGAGTGTCCCGGTGCCGTCGTCCCACTCCTCGAGCGAGGACTTCATCTCGTAGCGTCGAGTGCTTCGAAGAGGATCGCCGCCGACGAAGAACATGTGCAGATGTCGGTCTTCCCAACCCATGACGTCCTGAATGACGTCGTGCAGCTCGGGCAGTGTGGCGTCGGAGGCGATGGTGAACCGCCGCCACACCACCGGCTCGACCTCGACCAGAGTCACCCTGATCGTCAGCATCGTCAGGATTGTCCATCATGTGTGAGATGTTCGTCGAGCACGTCCCCGCGGGGACGTTGTCGCCGATACAGTCCGGGCATGGATGTTCTGCGCGCGATGCCATTGCTCACGGTCACCGATCTCGATGCGGCGCTGGACAAGTACGTCCAGGTCACCGGCATGGAGGTGGTGATGAATCACGGCTGGATCGCCACGCTCGCTCCGGCGGGCGACGGTGCGGCGCAGCTGAGTCTGATCACCACCGATCCCACCGGGCCGGTCAATCCGTCGGCATCGATCGAAGTGGACGACGTGGACGCGGCGTACCGGGCAGCGATGGACGCCGAACTCGAGATCGTCTACGAGATCACCAACGAGGAATGGGGAGTCCGCCGATTCTTCTTTCGGGATGCGGGCGGCAACGTCGTGAACGTGCTGTCTCACCTGTGATCGGGATGCAACAACTCTCCGCGCCGGATTCCGCGAACAGTGCGGGTGGCCACGGTGAGCCAGGCGGCGAGCAGTAGGACGTACAGGGCAACGGCCAGAGCCTGCACCGCACCGAAGTTCAGCGCATGACCCAGTGCAGTCGCTCCGGTGACGCAGGTCCCGATGGGGAACGTGAACGACCACCATGTCAGCGAGAATCCCAGGTTCCTGCGTGCCGCGTGCACGGTCAGAGCTGTCGCCAGCGCGAACATCAGCATTCCGAAGCCGCCCATGATCAGCCCGTAGCCGATACCGAAGACGTGTAGCCCGACGGCGACCGACGCCTGTGTACCGGTGAACACCATCGATGCGTCGGTGCCCAGCAGGTTGGCCGCCGTGATCGACTGGCCGATCAACCCCAACGTGATCCACACGGTCGGGGCCGCGTCGACGGGCGGCAGACCGCCGTGCAGCAGGCGCCCGTAGATCAGAGTCAGCGTGATCATCCCGACGATCAGCGACAGCCCGAACATCGCATAACAGGCGCACAGCAGCGCCAGCCGCCACTGGCCCTCGGGTAGGTGCGGAAGCAGCAACGCCCCTGTCGACGCCGACACCATCGGCGGCACCACAGGCATCAGCCACGCGGGCAGGGCTGCGACGTCACGATGATCGGACGCGGTGATCATTCGATACGGAACGACGACACTGGTGAGCAGACCGGCGATCGTCCCGGCGGTCCACAGGCCGGCGAACAGCGCGGTGGCCGCAGTCGGTCCGAGCACGTCCGCGCCGAGCAGGCCCGCTCCCGCGCCGACGGTGAGCATCGCCATGGGCGGAGCGCCGTAGAACTGCACCATCACCGGGTGTCGGGCGTACTCGACGGCCCGGTCGCGGTGCCGGATCCAATGCCGCGCGAAGGCTCCACCGATCACGACCAGCGCCGTTGCGGCGATCACCCATACCGCAACGGCAAGGACGTGCAGTGCGGGGAACTGCATGGGCAGAGTTGCGGCCGCAGTGGCGACGATCCCGGTACCCATCACCGCGGCGAACCAGTTGGGGGTGATGTGCTCGAAAGTCCGCCGATGCACAGCGGGGGTGAGGGCAGTGACGGTCATGTCTTCAGCGTGCGCGTAGCCGGTCACGTCCGGTAGGTGCCGAAATGTTCGTTACCCATAACTGTGAGTTATGGCTGGGTCTTTGCCGCCACGGACAGCAATTCAGCGGCGGGGCCGGTGGGGATGCGGCCGGACGGCCAGATCGCCCTCAACTCACGACGCAGAGTCAGTCCTGGGATCGGTACGCGGACCAGGGTTCCCGCGGCCAACTCGGGGGCGACGGCCAACGAGCTCAGCACGGCTCCGCCGATTCCCGCACCGACGGCGGACTTGATCGCCGTCGTCGAGGAGACCTCGAGAAACGGCGACATCGGCTGCCCGAGACCCGCTGCAGCCACAGCGCTTTCGTAGGCCGAGCGCGTCCCCGACCCCGCCTCCCGCGTCACCAGTGCGGTGGCGACGATCTCGGCGGCCGACGGCGCAGTGACTGCCCAGGAGTGATCCGGTGCCACCACGAGCACCAGTTCGTCGGTGGAAACGGTCCGACGATCCAGATCCGCAGGCACAGTGGGACTTTCGATGAAGCCGAGGTCGGCAGCGCCCGCAAGTACCTTCTCGGCGACCACTGTGGAATTGCCCGACGTGAGGCTCGGAACGATGTGCGGAACGAGCGTGTGCAGCGTGACCAGCCATCGGGGCAGAAGATATTCTGCGACAGTCTGACTCGCGGCGATCTGCACATGGCCGACGCGTTCGGCGTGCAACGTGGCGATGGCCGTCGCCAGATCCTCGGCGGACCGCACGACCGGCGCTGCCCAGCTCGCGACCAGCTCGCCGAACTCGGTCAGCACCGTTCCGCGTGCGCCCCGTTTCAACAATGGAGCGCCGACCCGTCGCTCCAATGCACGGATGCGCGCGCTGGCCGCCGGCTGCGACATGCCGTGCGCTCGACCCGCTCGCCCGATGCTGCCGAGCTCGGCGACCGACAGCAGCAGGTCGATGCTGGTGAGATCGGCAACGTGAGGGGGGAGCGGCACAGGGCGAGCGTACGACGACCCGAGTCAGAACTCGCTGAACAGGTCCAACTCGCCTTCGGGGTCGGTGGCTCCTTCGATGTCTTCGGGCTCGTCGTCCGAGTCCGGGGCGCGCTCGTGCAGCACCGAACCCACCAGCGCGGTGACGTCGATCGCGGCGGGATCGGGAATGGGATGCCCCTCGACGAAGGCGAGTCGCTCGGCCGACAGGTAGGCCAGGCGCACGGCCTGGACCACGAGGACGCGTCGTAGACCCTCGGAGACCTCGCCGCGTTCGCGAGTGACGGCTGCCAGCCGTGAGATGGTCTCGGCGCGGCGCGCGATGCGAATGTCGGGGTGCCCGCGCTCGCGGCGGGTCTGCTCGGAGATCAGCGACCGACGCAGTGACGCAGGGAGTGCGATGGGCTCCGAGACCGGCGGAATCTTCTCGTTGAGGATCGCCTTGTGTCGAGACTTGTCGATGGCCTCGAGGTACGCCGTGTACTCGTGCGCATTCAGATCGCGCTCGGCTGCGCGGAATTGCTCTGCGCCGTCGGACTTCTTGAGATCCTCGTACTGCCACAGAGGCCAGATCTCGATTTCGGCGACCTCGAAGACGTCGAGTACCCGCATCGCGACGGCGTCGGTTCGCTGGTTGGTCAGATGGCGCTGCACTCGGACGCTGAGCTTCTCCTTGGTCTGCCCCACATAGATCGGCTCACCGTCGTAATCGTAGAACGCATACACGCCCCATTTGGCCGCCGACCATACTCGGCCCTGATCGTCTTTCTCGCTCAGCACTTCTCGCAGTGCGGTGCGAAAGGACTGCACGTCGTCCGCGGGCAGAGTGCTCTTGCGCGGAGCGACGGCGGACGACCGCAGCGAGGACTTACCGTGACTGGACATGTGCGGCAGTCGAACTCAGGGTCCCGCTGACCAGCGGCATCAGATAGTGCTCGGCGAGCCAGGCGACCACGGGAACGCACACCGCATCACCGAAACCGAAGAGCGCCTGGTTGTTTCGCAAACCGTCGAGTGTGTACTCGCCGGCACCCATCAGGCGGGCGTATTCGAGTGGCGTCATCCACCGCACCTGCAACCGGCCGTTGCCCATCTTGACCACCGCTTGTTTGGACGAACCGCCACGGGCGGTACGGAGGCAACCGGAGATGTCGTCGGGGCGAGCTTCCCAGACAGCGACGCCGTTACGGGTGCGACGGTAGGCGGTACGGTAGCTGACCTTGCGGGCCTTCTTCAGGATCTCGATGCGCTGCAACTGAATCGGCGACAAGGACTGCACGAATGCTGCGGTACGGTCTGCATCCCACCACCGCTCGTCGCGGTAGTCCATGCGCTCGACCAGATCACCGAGGCCACTGGTCAACGGAATCGGCGGACTGGGCAAGGGTGCCCGATGGGTCAGCAATGTCGAATCGCCGTACACCGCTTGCAGCCAATCCGGCCGAAGCTCACTGTTGGGATCGCGCGCGTCCTCCGGGGGATTCTGTGCACCGACCAGGAAAAGGCGCGGACGCGACTGCGGAACGAAGCGTCGAGCATCGATGGTGAGGACATCCACGGAGTAACCGAGCTGGTTGAGCTCCCGGACCGCTGCGGCCAGATCGTCTCCACCGTGACTGGTCGCCAGCCCGACGACGTTCTCGAGCGTCACCACCTCGGGTCGAGCATCACCGAGCTCGCTCAGTACCCGCGTGAAATGACGAAACGTCGACGAGTTCTTACCCGCGAGCCCGGCCCGGCCGCCGGCCAACGACAGATCGGTGCACGGAAACGACGCCCACGCCAACGACAGCCCCTCGGGCAGATCGTCTCCTCGAGTGCGTGCGACATCGCCGAGCTGAAAATGGCCGGCCTCGCCACCGAAGTGCTGGCGGTACATGTGATGCTTGTCGCGCTCGATGTCGTTGGCCCACGACACCTCGAAACCGGCCTGCTCCAAGCCCATTCGCACCAGGCCGATACCGGCGAAGAACTCCGCGACAGTATGGATCCGACCGAGCGCAGGTGCCGAAGAACCACCCGGCACCACAGTCAACTTCGGCATGCACCCAGGCTAGTACAGAGCGCCGACAAGCTTGGTTATGCAGTGGTCGCCAGCGCCGCAGCCAAGCCGAACGCCACCGCCAGCAGGCAGATGTGCGCTGCGGCTCGGCCCACCGAGTGCTCGACAGTGGATCGGTGCGCGGCGACGGTGGGTAACCACGTCCCACGGATTCGGTGAGCGGACGCGATCAGGATCACCGTGACGAGAAGCTTCGCGAGAACGATTCGGCCGTAACCGGTCTCGACCACGGCAGCAAGGCTGTCCAGCTTCAGGACCGCGTCGAGCACTCCGGTGGTGGCAACCCCGACGACGCACCAGAACGCGACTCGCGAATAGACCGGCAACAGCGTCGCCCACGCGGATTTGCTCCGTAGGCTCAGCGCCATCGCACCCAGGACGCCGAGCCACACCGACGCGCACACCACATGCACGGCGACGGCAAAAGACCCGAACGTGAACTGAGACATGTGCCCGGTGATCGGCCGAGCGACCAGCGCAAGGGATGCCAGCACGACCACCGGAATCGGTGACCAGCTCGCCCTCAGTCGATACCCGGCCACCCCGATGGCGCACAGGGCGAGCGTCAGGATCACCGTCGCAGAACCCAGACGGCCCACCGAGATCGAGGTGGCGAACGTGGCGAAAGCGCTGGGCGACAACGTCAGTGGCGTGCGACCGGCAGAATCGGCTGCCGCGGCGGCCAGCAGAACGAACTCGGCCACCGCCCACAGTCCCGACAGGTAGCCGATCGCGCGCCACATCACCGGCGGGTCCACGGCGGGGCGTCGGGAATCGGAACTGGCGTCCAGGACTGCGAGAACCCCGAACCCCAACACCACCGAGCCCGACGCCACCGCGATCACCCGTAGCCACGACGACCCACCGGGAAAGGTGGGGAACGCCAGCGCGAACGCTGCCGCGACCCCCACCAGCGCCGCAGCTGCGGCGGCGAGTACCAGCCGAACACTTCTCTCGCCCACCGCAGCCACGTCGGTGCTACTTCCGGGTCTTGGGCTTACGGAGCGCGAATCCCAATGCCCCGGCGAAGGCCAGAACCGCCACGGCGATCAGCGCGATCCGACCGTAGCCGCCGAGGAACGAGCCCTCGGACTCCTCTGCGCTTCCCGACGCGTCGGCGGGTGCCCCCGGAGTCCCTGACCCCTCCTGCGTCAGCGTGAACGACGCTGTGCCGCTGACCGGATGGCCATCGGCCGAGGTAATGCGGTACGCGAGGGTGTACTCGCCGACCGGCCCCAGCTCGCCGACGTCGACGACGACGCTCTGGCCCTCGATGCGCGCATCACCCTTCGACCAGATGTTGCCGTCGGGCCCGACGACGTTGAGTGTGGCGAACTGCGACTGCGGCACCTCGTTGAACGACACGGACGCCGTGGCCGGAGACGCGTCCAGGGAGGACCCGTCGGCCGGGCTGTACCCGGTGACCTGCGAATGAGCCGAGGCGATCGGTGCGGCGATCAACAGCATCAGCAGTGCTGCGACCGAGACGACCAGCGCCCTCGTGGACAGGACCAGTGATCTCATGAGCGCCGCGCCCTGATCGTTGCACCGATGCCAAGGCCTGCGCCGACGGCACCGAGCACGAGTCCGACGCCGGCGAGCCAGCGGGCGGTGTTGTCCTCCGAAGACGTCGACGCCTGAGAGGCGGCGGTGGTCTCGGTGTGGGCGCTGCCGTGCGCATCACTGCCGGCCGCGGCGAGAGTCAGGGTGGGAGCGGGCAATTCGGGCTCGCTACCGTCCTCGGTCATCGGCTCGTTCCAGTCGACGACCTCACCGTCGGTGTAGGTCTGGGTGGCCGGGAACGAGACGGTCTCCTGCTCGGGCAGCGGGCCCGCCGAGAGCAGGAACTGCTGGAACTGGCCTGGCCCGACTTCGGAACCGGGGTTCGCCGTCCACGTCACCGATACCGCGAGATCGGCGGAGTCCTTCTCGACGGTGGATGTCCAGCCCGGAACGGGCTGTGTGCGAGCGGAATTGAGGCCGGGGAGGGTCACCTTGACCGAACTGGTCGAGGCGGTATCGGACTCGGTGGGAACGCGGAACGTCAGCACCGAGTAGCCGCCCTGCGCGGCGTCGGGAGCGGAGACGACGACGTGCGCGGACGCAGCGCCTGCGCCGATCAACAGTGCGCCGACGGTGGCTCCCGAGACGAACAGGGCACGGGAAAGAGAGCTCTTCATGGGTTGGGTCATTTCTGTGCAGAGAAGCGGAAAAGGGTGTCGGTCAGAATGCCGACCGCGAGTGGAGCCCGCGGAACGAGCAAGACGACATCGGGGGACCGCGACGAGAAATGACCCAGTCCAGAGCGGTGCCGTCTACCGACGGAACCGCGACGGACATGGACACGCGACCGACGGCGGAACCGTCGGGCAGGGGAGTGAGGAGCGCGAGAATCGCTCGGACGATGGACGTGATGGGGCCGTAGAGGCGCTCGGCCGCGGCGATCATCAGGCCGGTGACGACCGAGGCGGCCGCGTGAAAGGCGATCATCGCTGTGCTGGGCAACAGTGAATGCGCGTGCATCTCCGCTGCACTGCCGAGGCTCAGCGCGATGTGGGCGACGAGTTGTCCGCCCAGCAGAGCGGGGAGCAGCAGCACGGTCGAACGTCTGGGCAGGGCCGTCATGGCACCCACCCCGATGCTGACGACAACGAGCAGAGCCAGTGCGGAACCGTCGGGCCAACCGCCGCCGGCCATGCCGTGAGCGGCCACCGCGAGCGCCGCGGTGACGATACCGACAGCTCCGCCGCGAAGCGGGGCGGCAGAGCTGTCGGTCATCGGTTGTGCAGGGTTCAGCGCACGCCGAGGCGGGCGAGCAGATCGGCCTCGATGCCGTCGAGCTCTGCGGAGATCGCGGCGTGCGCGGTCTTGCGGCGAGCGGGCGGCATCTGCTCGGATGCGCGGACGGCGGTGGTCAGATCGTCCAGACGCTCGCTGATCGCGGCACCGAAGCTCTTGGTCTCGGGATCGGAGTGGCGCGCACCGATGGTGTCGAGCGACTTCTCGGCACCGGCGATGCGGGCACTGAGCTTTCCGCCGTGGCCGGTGTACTCGCTGAGCTGGTCGGGAGCGACACCGAGCTGCTGTGCCTTGCGGCTGTCCAGCTGCGCGCGAACGACGGTCGCACCGCGGTAGAGGATGGGAGCCAGCACCGGAATCAGCAGTCGAGCGATGCCGAGGTACTTGCGGATCTGAGCCACGCTGAGCGTTCCCTGTACCGCGGCCTTCTGCTGCGCCTTGAGAGCGGAGACCTGGGCCTTCTCGACGTTCTTCTGCGACTTCGCCTCCACCGCGCTGAGCTTGCGCTGCGCCTTGGCGATCGACTTCAACTGCTTGCGCTCGTTCTTCGCGCCCAGCTTCGCTTCGAGTGTTGCCTTGTGCTTGAGCGCCTTGGCCTCTGCCTTGCGAGTGGCTCGACCCTTACGCTTGCGGAACAAACCCATCGAAAAGGCTCCTGACGTGTGCTGCTAGGCGGGACAGTGCGTTACCCACACCCTATCGGGCGCTGATCTGTGCAGGCTGTCGGAGGGCTGACCTAGTGTCTAACAGTGTGAACGGTCAACGAGGCGCGGCAGCAACATCACCTGTGCCCGTGCTGCTCGATGCCGGATCGTTGACGCGGTGCAGGCATCGGCTCTATCTCGACACCGCGTATGGATCGTTGCTGCGCGGTGAACCCGAGAACCCAGGGGTGCGGCAGCGTCGAGAAGCAGCTCAGGCGCACCGCGAGAACGTCCGTGCGCAGTTGGCCGTGGACGATTCGACGCGGTGGATGGAGATCGACGAACCCACCGCCCGAGAGGCTGCCGACGCGACCGTCGCCGCCTGCCGGGCCGGCGTGGAACGCATCTGGAACGCGGTACTGCCCCTCGAACGCGACACCGGACGACGCGGGCGCAGCGAACTGCTCGTCCGCGACGCGGCGGGCGGATACATCCCGGTGATCGTCGTCAACCACAAGGTCACCGACCCCGGCCGCGGCGCGCGCACCACCCCGCTCGATCAGTGGTCTCCGGCGATCGACGAGACTCGAAAGGTGCGCAGTCAGCTGCGCGATCAACTCCGGCTCGCGCACCTGTATCGGATGCTCGCGCACGAGGGCCTGGCCACGGCCACACCCGTCGGCGGCGCGGTGGGCTACAAGGGTGAATGCATGCTGGTGCACGATCTCGCGACGGTCCTCGACGAGTACGACACCCGCTTCGCGGACCGGCTCGAGGTGGCCCAGGGCGTCGCGTTCACCGTGCCCTCCCAGGTGAGCGAATGTCGTTCGTGTGCATGGTGGTTCGACTGCAAGCCGCAACTCGAAGCCGTTCGGGACGTCTCGCTTGTCGCCTCCGGGTCCCGCGCCGAGGTGTTGCGCAGCGCGGGCGTGCGCACCATCGACGAGTTGGCGCAGTGGACCGGCCCGGCTCCCGAGGAGTGGCCGTTCGGAAACTTCGACGACGCCGTGTCCGCCGCGCTGGCCTGGCGAGCGGACGTGCCGCTGCTCCGGCGCTCGGAGACCGTCTCGGTGCATCGCGCCGACGTCGAGGTGGACGTGGACATGGAGAGCTACCAGGAACACGGCGCGTATCTGTGGGGCACGCTGCTCACCGAGGCGGGCGGCCCGCCGCCGTCGTATCGGGGTTTCGTCACGTGGGATCCGCTGCCAACCGTCGACGAGGGACGCTCGTTCGCGGTGTTCTGGAACTGGCTGATGGATACCAGGGCCGACGCCGCCGCGCGCGGTAAAACCTTTGCCGCGTACTGCTATTCGCGACAGGCGGAAGACAAGTGGTTGCTCGACTCGGCACGCCGTTTCGCGGACGTTCCCGGGGTTCCCACCGAGGCGCAGATTCGCGAGTTCATCGACAGCGAGCAGTGGGTGGACATCTACCAGGCCGTGAGTGATCAGTTCATCTGCCCGAACGGCAAGGGACTGAAGAAGATTGCGCCGGTCGCAGGATTCGCTTGGCGTGACGACGAAGCCGGCGGCGAGGCGTCGATGGGGTGGTACCGCGAGGCCGTCGGATACGACGCCGAGCCCGACCACACGCAGCGCGAGCGACTGCTCGTCTACAACGAGGACGACGTGCTCGCAACGAAAGTGCTGCGCGAGTGGATGTCCGACCGCGCGGAGAAGGAAATCCCGACGGTAGCGGACCTGCGCGCTCGCGCGTGACCCCGCCTCGATCGGCGGGGTCACGCGCCAGTGGTCAGAGGTTAACGCGGAGCCATGCGGATCGCGCCGTCCATGCGGATGGTCTCACCGTTGAGGTAGTCGTGCTCGGCGATCATCTGGACCAGCTGCGCGTACTCGCTGGGCTGCGCCAGACGTGAGGGGAACGGCACCGAGGCCTCGAGGCCCTGACGGTATTCATCGGTGACGCCTGCCAGCATCGGGGTGTCGACGATGCCGGGGGCGATGGTGTTGACGCGGATGCCGACCTGCGCCAGGTCGCGAGCTGCGGTGATGGTCATCGCGTGCACGCCGCCCTTGGAAGCGGTGTAGGCGATCTGGCCGATCTGGCCCTCGAACGCCGCCACCGATGCGGTGTTGATGACGACGCCGCGCTGGCCTGCGTCGTCCACGGTCGACTGCGACTGCATCCGGTTCGCGGCCAGGCGCATCACGTTGAACGTACCGAGCAGGTTGATGGTGATGACGGTGCGGAACAGCTCTAGATCGTGCGGTCCCTTCTTGGACAGGATGCGGCCCGCCCAGCCCACCCCCGCGCAGTTGACGACGATGCGCAGCGGCACTCCGGATTCGACGATGGTGTCCAGTGCGGCCTCGACCTCGGCTTCGCTGGTGACGTCTGCCGGAATGAGAGTCACCCCGGCCGGGACGCTGTCTCCGGCCCGCTCGATGGACTGTGGCAGATCGAGTCCGAAGACGGTGACGCCCGCGGCGGCCAGACGTGCGGCCGTTGCGGCTCCGAGGCCCGATGCCCCGCCGGTGACAAGTGCTGCTGTTCCTGAAATCTCCACGTCGTACGATCCCCTTCGCTCACGGTGGCGGGCCGCGGCACAGGCTGCGACCTCGTAGTCGCTTGCACCATAACCGGCGGGGCACCTCACCCGCCCTCAGGCACCCTGGAGTGGGGCCTACTTGATACCGCTGCGCGCGAATCCGGCGATGAAGTATTTCTGGAAGAACAGAAACAGCAACGCCATCGGCACGACGTTGATCAGCGCGAACGCCATCGTGGCACCGTAGTCGCTGTTCGCCTGGCCCTGCAGGTACAGCAGGCCGATGGGGAGGGTGAACAACTCGTTCTCCCGCAGTGCGATCAGCGGCCACGCGAAGTCGTTCCACGATTGCAGCAGGCTCATGAAGGCGAGGACGGCGATCAGCGGTCCCGACAGCGGCAGCACGACGCGTCGAAAGATCTGCCAATGCCCGGCACCGTCGAGTCGGGCCGCCTCGAGCAGCTCACGGGGAATGCCGAGCATGAACTGGCGTGCGAGGAACAGCCCGAACGCCGACGCCGAACTCGGCAGGATCACCGCCCAGTACGTGCCGTACAGACCGAGTCCGACGACGATGCGGAACAGCGCCACCATGATCACCTGCACGGGCAGTACCAACGTTGCCAGCGCGATGAAGAACAGCGGCGTCGAGAATCGGAACTTCAAGTGCGCGAACGCATATCCCGCGAGCAGACTCGTCACCACGGTGATGATCGTGACCACGACGGCAATCGCGATCGAGTTGCCCAGCCACGTCGCGACCGGGAACGAGTCGAATACGCGGGTGACGTTCTCCCACGTCACCTGGCGGGGCCACAACCGTAGCTCACCCCCGCCCAGCAATTCCCCGCGAGTCGAGAACGCCACGGCCAGCATCCAATACAGCGGTGCGACGGTGATCAGGCCGATGACGGCGACGATCACGGTGCGCAGCACCAGTGCACGGCGCGCGGAGGCGTTTCTCGGCCCGCTCATTCGACCAGATCCTTCGTTCGGCTCGCGCGCCACTGCGCGGCGGCGAAGGTGAGGGCGAACAGGAACAGCACCATGCCGATCGATGCGGCATAGCCCTGATCGCGGGTGACGAAGCCCGTCTCGTAGGCGTAGGTGACAAGCACCGACGTCGCCCCGCCCGGTCCGCCGCCGGTGAGGACGAAGACCAGATCGAACACCTGGAACGAGTAGATGACGTTGAGCACCAGCAGGAAGAACGACGTGGGACCCAGCAGCGGCACCGTCACGTTGCGGAAGCGCTGAAATGCGTTCGCGCCGTCCAGCCGGGCCGCCTCGTACAGGTCGGGACCGAGACCTTGAAGACCGGCCAGATAGATCAGCATGTTCAACCCGGTGCGCCACCACACCGTGGCGATGACGATCGACGCGAAGGCGGGCCCGGGGGAGGACTGCCAGTCGATAGCAGGCAGCCCGAGGAAACCGATGAGATTGTTGAGCACGCCCGAGTTCTGGTCGAACACGAGAATGCCGATCAGTCCGGTGGCCACGCCCGAGACGGCCATCGGCAGGATCACCAGCGAACGCCACAGCGGCCGCGCCGGCAACGCGGAGTTGAGCAGGACGGCCGCGATCAGACCGAACAGCATCGACAACGGAGTGACCATCGCCGTGAACAGCAGCGTGTTGATCAGCGCCCGCCAGAACAGCGGATCATCCACCAGGCGTGCGTAATTGGCCGCCCCGACGAACTCACCTGCACCGAAGCCGTCCGTCTGCTGCAGGCTGACGACAAACGCGGCGACGAGAGGAACGAGGACGAACACGGCCAACAGTGCATAGCTGGGGGCCAGGAATCCGGCGGCCGCGAACGCTTCCTTCCTGGCCCCGGCGCGTTTGGTCTTCGCTCGTACTACAGCCGTCATGCGCCGGTGACCCCGGCGATTCCGCTCTGCAACGCCGAGACGGTGGCAGCGGCATCCTGCGAACCGGCGAACGCAAGATCGAGTTGCTCCTTGAGAACCGGAATGATCGCCGACATCGACGGCGACGCGACCTGAGCGGCATCCTGCGGCTGCACCGTAGTGGCCTGAGCTGCGAAGATCGGGGCCAGCTCCGACCGGATATCGAACTCGAGGTCGGAGTTGAGCAGATCGGTACGCGTCGGCAGCAACGAGGCGGCCCTGCAGAAGTTGCGCATCTGTTCCTGCTGGGTGACGAACTCGAGGAACGACGCCGCCAGCTCCGGCTGCGAGGTCTGCGACGTGGCGACGAGTGCGTTGCCACCGAAGTCGCCGCCGCCCCGGCGATCTCGGGGTGCGAAGGTGGCCGTCCAATCGAAACTGGCCGTCGCATCGGCGTCGGGCAATTGGAATGCACCCGACCACACCATCGCCACCGATTGCGAGAACCAGGCCTCGCTGGCGTAACTCGACGACGCGATGGTGTTGTTGGCCGGCACATAGCCTTTCGAGAAGAAGGACGACGAGAATTCGACGGCCCGACGAGCCTCGTCGGAGTCGATCAGTGGTGTCTTCTGGTCCTCGGCCAGGAAGGACCCGCCGGCCTGGAACAGCAGACTCAACCAGCGGGTGACGCCGTTGCCCTGCCAGTTGTAGGCCCACGGGTACTTGTCGGCCGGCAGCGAGGAACGCAGTCGGTCGCCGATCGACGCCAACTCGTCCCACGTCCAGGCGTCGTCCAGGCTTGTCGGAACCGAGTCGATACCGGCCTGCGACAACAGGTTTCGGTTCACCAGAATTGCCGAAGTGTCGGTGTGGTGCGGTAGGCCGTAGGGGATTCCGCCGTTCTGCACTGCGGCCCACGCTGTGGGCGTGAACTGATCCCGCGTGTCCGACGCCAACAGCGGCGACAGATCCAGCAGTTGGCCTCGGCCGGCATACGCGCCGAACGTGTAATACGGGACGCGGAAGATGTCGGGTGGATTGCCTGCCTGCAGCTGGGCGTCGATGTTGGTGAACATCTGCTCGTACGGCACCGCGTTGAGGGCGATCGTCGTCCCGGGGTTGGCCGCCTCGAACGCGCTGATCGAGTCGCGGAAGCCGGCCAGCTCGGCATCGGTACCCCAGGTGGTGAACGTGAGTGTGCCCTCGGTCTGCTGCGACGGGCTGGATCTGACGAAGCCGCATCTGGCCAACAGCAACGGCACTGCGGCAGCACCGGATCCGATCAGAAACGAGCGACGATCGAGTGCCATGAAAGATCTCCGTTCACCGGCTGCAGCTGTACAGACCGACTGGTCCGCCGCAGAGTAGCCAGGGGAGCAGCGGTCCAAACCACTGTTCAGTGCCGGACGTGACCGGTTTCGTCGTACTCGACGCGGTGCGCACCGTCGCCCAGGTCGTCGAGCAGAATCGTCGCCGCCACGGTCCGGCCGGGCGGTAGAAGGCGGACCGTGACCGCGCCCGCCTCGGCGGCATCGAGAGCACCCGATGCGGCGGCCACGATGCGTTCACGCGCGACGTCGTCGAGTGCGTCCGGGGATCGGTCGTCGAGCATCATCACCTCCACCCCGCGGGCCCGAGCGGACCTGGCGGCGCGAGCGAGATCGGGTCGCACCAAACCGCGGGCGCGGAGGGAATCGCGGAGCTCGGCTTCGAGGAGTCGACACGCGAGGACTTCCTCCTCGGTGGGATCGGGGCCGTCGGCGATGCGCTGTAGCAGCGGACGGGCCAACGCGTCGAGACTGGCCAGGCGAGCGTCGCGTTCCTCGAGCACGGCCGCCGCCGCGGCCTGGGACGCGATACGCACCGTCGACTGCTTGCGCAGCTCGAAAATTGCTGCGGCCAAGGGACGGATGGTGAAGGCGAAGAACGTCGCCATCAACAGCGGCGCGATGTTGATCGCGCTGAACGAGAGCCCGTACAGAAATCCCTGACCCGTCACCACCGCCCACCCGATGGCCACCGACATGGTCAGTGCCAGCCCGAGCCAGGCGGCGAGTGTGCGACCGCGGACGCACATGAAGGTGTAGATCACCACGGACATGCCCAGCGGCCACGTCTGCAGGCTGCCGGTCAGTGGCACCGGCAGGACGGCGAAGACCAGAGCGGATGCCACCGGGCCCGATACGGTCATCAGTGCGGTCGATCGCGCGCTCAGTGGGTCACCCGGTGCCCGGAGCAGCAGGATGACCGCGGCCGAGAGTGCAAGCACCGCTGCGTATTCGGGCCACACTGCGGACACCCCGGTCAGGGTTGCGGATGCGCACACCAGGCACGCGAGGACGAAGAAACCGGCAACCGCGTACGCCGCTGCCGACCTCATCGACAGCAGGTCGCGGATGTCCTGGCCGTTCATCGCTTCCAGCCCAATCGCACGATGGTGCCTGCGCTGGAGGATTCGATCTCGGCCGACCCGCCGTCGAGTTGACGCATTCGGCCTTCGATGCTGACGGCGACGCCGAGTCGGTGGGGCGGCACCGAACGTCGATCGAAGCCGATGCCGTTGTCCTGAACGGTGATGCGCATCGACGACGGGGCCAGCTCCACGGCAACCGAACGATGTGATGCCCTGGCATGAATTCTACTGTTGCGCAAAGCCTCTGCCAGTGCCGCGGCGATGGCGCGTACCGTCTCGGCCGGGTAGTGCTCTGTCCGCTCGAGCGCGCCCTCGTGCACGGTGAAGTCGATCGACTCGTCCACTGTCGTTGCGGCAGAACGAAGCTGAGCCAGAGTCTCGTCGGCCGAGAACGTCTCGGAGACGGTGCCGGTGGTCAGGTCATCGAGATGCAGCAGGGCCGAGCGCGCCTGACGGGCCAGGCTGGGCGTGCGGCCATGGCGGGCAACAGCGAGGAGAGAAGACATGACCTCGTCGTGGATCAGCGCGTCGAATCGTTCGCGCTCGACCTCACGCGCGGTGGCCGCAGCCGCCCGGGCCGCGTCGTCGTGTGTGGTCGAGATCGTCGCGTCGAGAATGCGTCCGGTGCGCACCGCGGCGAGTGTCGCGGCAACGAACACCGTGCAGAACATCATCGCGAAGAAGATCTCCGCAATGATGTTGCTGCGGGGGAACGGTTCTCGCACAGCCTGGTTGGCCAGCTGCACAAGAACGACGCTGACGCTCATGTGGATGAACGCCGGGACGGGGTGCCACACCGTGGCGGCGGCGAGTGCCGCCAGGCCGGGAAACACCGAGAGAAACGTCCCGGCTTGATCGAACGTCTCGCCGTCCCACGCCACCCACCACAGCACCGCCATGATCGGGAACGCCAACGCGGCCACGGAACCGGCAATGCGAATGACCCCGATGCTCGGGTGAAAGGTGGAGGCCGCGAACGCGAATCCGGTGCCGAACACGACCGCAACGGTGACCGGAGTCCACCAACCGGGAACCACCTCGCTGCTCCGTGCGATATCCGGGATCAACAGCAGCAGATAGGTGAGATAGCCGGTACCGACGAAACGGCCGAAGATTCTGATCAGACGGTCGGTCGAGTGGTGCGCCGCGTCGGTCGTACTCACCTGCTGCTCGTTGTTCATGCACCCCTCCCGGGAGAGGAGTGTAAACCAAGGTCAGGCGTGTTCGGTGCTGGTCTGCTGTGCCGATTCCCGCGCTGCCCTGATGCGGGAGCGTCGAACGAAGACGGCGATGACGACGGCGGAGATCGCGACGACTGCTCCGGCAGCGATGTAGGGAGCTGCGGTGCCGGGCATCAGGCCCTCGAAGAACAGGACGGCACCGAAGACGAAGAACAGGATGGCCGCGCCGTACTGGATCATGCGCTCCGGCAGGTGCTTTCCGAGTACCGCGCCGACCACGATGGCGAGTGCATCGGCAGCGACCATGCCGACGGTAGAGCCGATCCACACGCCCACCCAGTCGTTGTCGGCGGCGAGAGTGACGGTGGCCAGCATCGTCTTGTCGCCGAGCTCGGCCAGGAAGAACGCCGACGCGATCGCGAGGAATGCGGATTTGGTGACCCGGGAGGCCTTCGCGCCCTCGTCGTCGGACAGGGAGTCGCCGCGTAGCGTCCAGAGGCCGAAGATGACGAACGCGATGCCGCCGACGATGGAGATCGCCTCGGTGGGGATCGATACACCGAGGAAGTGGCCGACCGCGACCGAGACCAGGTGCACCACGGTGGTGGCAACGGTGATTCCGCCGATGACGACGTACCACTTGTAGCGCAGGGCGAACGTCATCGCCATGAGCTGGGACTTGTCACCCAGCTCGGCGACGAAAATGACAGCAAAACTCAACAACAATGCGGACAGCACAGCAGACTCCTCGGTCGTCGAACGGACCGAAGGTCTCGCCCACCGGAACTGGCCGGTTCAGGTGCCGGGTCGCAATGGGGCGACCAGTATGTCGACACGATGATTGGGGGCTACTCCCCTTCGCTGCACACGACTTTAGGGGCCTCGCCGCGAATTGTCCAATGCGCCAATAAGTTTGGGTTCCCGAAAATTCGTGTGCGGATGGCGGTCAGGATGCGAGGAGCATCGCCAAAACTGCGGTGTCGGGATCGCTGATGGGATCGAGACCGACCCGGCTGACCATCGAGGTCACGGTGCCGTCGGACTCTGCCTCCACCCACGCCGCCCGGTGGTCGAGTCCGAGATGTGGAAGGCCGGGGAGCAGAACGCAGCCGGACGCCGCGCCGACACATTCCGGGAGCGTCGGTGTCGTCTCCGACGGGGGATGCAGCATCAGCAGGGCGGCAGGTTGATGCGCGGCGAACCGTCCGGGAGCCAACGCGAAGTCACCGATCACCGGCCCCTCGGCGACGACCAAGCCGACCGTCCCCGGCGCGGGGTCGTCGGGCAATTCCTCACGCACCCCGAACACCGTCGACGTCGCCAACAGGCCCGGCATCGACGCCACCCGTACAGCGAGGGCGAGAAACTGCGCCCATTCCTTGGTGGTGTCCGGCCAGCGCCCGGAAATCACGAATCCGCGCAGCAGACCGGCGGCATGAAACGGTGAAACACCGATGAGATCTCGCTCGTCCATCTCGATTGTTCCTCCCAGACAGGTACAGGGCTCGAAGCCGGGTACACGACGTTGGGTAGGAAGAGAATGACGCGAAAACGGCTGGCACACAAGATGGGGAGAGTGCCAGCGAACTCCCTTCGAAGCGTGAATGGACCACTGCACCCGTCTGAGCGGGGCAGTGGTCCATCGACGCTGTCGGTGAAGCCGGTGGTGCGAGGACCTACGGGAAGATCAGACCCGGGGTCTTCGACGTTGCGGCCTCGAAACGAGCCTGGACGTCGGCCCAGTTGACGACGTTCCAGAACGCCTTCACGTAATCGGCCTTGACGTTCTTGTACTGCAGGTAGAAGGCGTGCTCCCACATGTCGACCTGGAGCAGCGGGATGATGCCGAGCGGCACGTTGGCCTGCTGATCGTAGAGCTGGAAGGTGAGCAGCTTCTTGCCCAGCGAGTCGTAGCCCAGAACTGCCCAGCCGGAGCCCTGCAGGCCGTTGGCGGCAGCGGTGAACTGTGCGCGGAACTTGTCGAACGAACCGAACTGGTCGTCGATTGCGGCACCGAGCTCACCCTCGGGCTTGTCGCCACCGTTGGGCGAGAGGTTCTTCCACCAGATGGAGTGGTTGACGTGGCCACCGAGGTGGAACGCGAGATTCTTCTCCAGCAGGAAAATGGCTGCATGATCGTCGTTGTCACGCGCGGCGGCGAGCTTTTCGACCGCGGTGTTCGCGCCTGCGACGTAGGTCGCGTGATGCTTGGAATGGTGAAGCTCGTTGATCTCGCCCGAGATGTGCGGCTCGAGGGCGGAGTAATCGAAATCAAGGTCGGGCAAGGTGTACTCGGACACGTGGTTCCCTTCTCTAACGACGCCGTACCCATCGTGTGATGCGGGCACGTTCGTCCTACTGCGGATCTTTCGTAGGGTTCAACCCAATCTCATTCCTACCCCCAGTGCAACAGTTGTAACCGAGATGCTTTTCTCGGAATAAATTCGTGTGAACGAGACAGGCAAATAATTCGGCTGTGAATCTGCTCCGAATATCACGAATCAGTTGCGGAGCGGCCGCGGATTGGTCCTACAGATGAACGGAACCTAAACTCGCGGGTGTGGAAGGGGACCGACCGAGCCAGAATACGGTCGACAAGTCCGCCGCCACGCAGCCGGTCGACGCGCCCCGAGTCCAGATGGACGGTGCCGACCTCCTCCGCGTCATCGCCGTCCTCGCGGTGCTGTACTCACACATTTCGTTCTATCTGCTCGACGACATCGGCGGTGGCTGGTGGATGATCGACGTCGTCAACACCGTCCTCATCGAGGACGCGGGCCTCAACATGCACCTCTCGTTCGTCGGAGTCAGTATCTTCATGCTGCTCACCGGCCTGCTGATCACCCGATCCGCCATGCGGCAATCGCGTCGGGACTTCATGGTCGCGCGCCTCGCCCGCCTCGTCCCGGCGCTCTGGTTCGCCGTCGCCATGGCCGTCATCCTGGTCAAACTCGGCCTCAACGGAATGTTCAGCGGCCAACCCGGCATCACCAACGGCGAAGCGTTCCTCAGCTTCTTCCTCGGCGGCTTCTTCCTGCGACCCGAAGTCGCCGTCCTCGGCGTCACCTGGACCCTCGTCGTCCAGATCGTGTTCTACCTCTACTGCATCTCGATGCGCGGAACGCTGAACACCAGACCCATCGTGGTGCCACTCGTCGGAGCTGCACTGTGCGCCCTGGTGATCGTCTACAACCTCTACCTACCGCAGCCCTACACAGTCCCGTTCCTGACCAAGGTCGCGGGCGTACTCCCCACCCTGTTCCTCGGTCAGATCGCCTACCTCGGATGGGCACGACTGATCACCTGGCGATGGGTCGTCGTCGGCGTCATCGCCCAGATCGAAGTGATCCGACTCGCCATCGAAGTCCACACCTTCTGGATGGGCGACACCTACCTCTGGACACTGCTCGTCGTCACCGGAACGGTCCTGATACTCGCCCGATACAACGGACCCATCACTCGCTGGCCCGTCATCCGATGGATCGGCACCCGCAGCTACGCGATCTACCTGATCCACACCCTCGTGCTGTACCGCATCTACGCAACCGTCGAACCACACCTGGGCCCCAGCGCCGCCGTCCTGGCATTCCTGGCCGGTACCGCCGCACTCGCCGAAATCATGTACCGATGGATCGAACTGCCCGCGGCACGACATATCAGCACTCACTACGCCCGCCTACGCGCCCGATCCGCCACCTGACCGACCCCCTGGGTACTCAATGTGACATTCAGTGGACTTTTCGGCAGTCAATGTCACGTTGAGTGGACTCAGGGGGCGGGTTTCGGCGGGGGTCAGAGCTGCGGGAGAACTTCGGATGCGACGAGTTCGAGGTGATCGAGGTCGGTGAGATCCATGGTCTGCAGGTACACGCGGGTGGCTCCGACAGCTCCGAAGCGACCGATTTTGTCGACGAGTTCAGCGGGGCTTCCAGTGGCACCGTTCTCGCGTAGTTCGGATACCTCGCGGCCGATGGCAGCGGCGCGACGTGTGATTTCTTCTTCGGTGCGGCCGCAGCAGAGGACGAGGGCGTTGGAGTACACGAGGGAGTCGGGATCGCGATCGGCTGCTGTGCAGGCTGCGCGGACGCGACCGAACTGTGTCTCGGTATCGGCCAGCGAGGCGAAGGGGATGTTGAACTCGTCGGCGTATTTCGCGGCGAGTGCCGGGGTGCGCTTCTTGCCTCCGCCGCCGATGACGATGGGCGGGTGCGGCGTCTGCACCGGCTTGGGGAGCGCGGGGGAGTTCGTGACGGGGTAGTGCGTGCCCGCGTGTGAGAACGTCTCGCCGGCGGGGGCGTCCCAGAGTCCGGTGATGACGGCGAGTTGCTCTTCGAGGCGGTCGAAACGTTCACCGAGCGGAGGGAACGGGATGCCGTAGGCCTTGTGCTCGTCCTCGAACCAGCCGGCACCGAGACCGAGGTCCACGCGGCCGCCGCTCATGGCGTCGACCTGGGCGACGCTGATGGCCAGGGGGCCCGGGTAGCGGAAGGTCGCGGAGGTGACGAGGGTGCCGAGCCGAATGGTCGAGGTCTCGCGGGCCAGCCCGGCCAGGGTGATCCACGCGTCGGTGGGCCCTGGGCCGCCGTCACCGCTCATCGCGAGGTAGTGGTCGGATCGGAAGAATGCGCCGTAGCCGAACTCCTCGGCAGCTTTCGCGACGCGCAGCAGTTCGTCGTACGTGGCACCCTGTTGCGGTTCGGTGAAGACGCGTAGCTCGATGGACGGGAGGGGAGCCTGCGGAACGACCTGCGGTGGGTTAGTCATGTTCGCCAGCCTAAACAGCGGCTTCGCAGGACCGCAGACGATGGCTGTGTCAAATCACCATCGATCCACAGGCCGAGTTGGTATTCAATACACCGGGGGACCGACTCGACGCTCTGACCTGTGGATAGAAACCGGCACAGACCCCGATTCTGTGGATCGATCTGTGGATACTGTGGATAACTTCTGTGACTGCAGTGACGTAGGTCATAGCGAGGTGGCGCTTCGGTCGCGAGGACACGGGTGGCAGCCCCGCGCGGACGCGTGACAAGATCGAGGTGTGTCGCATCCCGAGCAGCCGCCTGCCGTCACCGTCGATCGCCTGCCGGTGCCGTTCCCTACGACGGCCATCCTGCTCGACGTGCGCGAGGACGACGAGTGGCAAGCCGGACACGCTCCGGACGCAGTGCACATCCCGATGGGCGACATTCCGTCCCGCGCCGGTGAGGTCGACAACCAATCCGAGGTGTACGTGGTCTGCAAAGCCGGTGGTCGCTCGGCTCGCGTCGTCGAATATCTCAACCGCGTGGGCTACGACGCGGTCAACGTCGACGGTGGGATGCTCGCCTGGCAGGCCGCTGGTCGACCGATCCAGAGCGACGACGACGCCCACGAAGCGAGAATCATCTAGATGTCGGCACCGCAGGGGCGCGCTCAGGCGTTCCAGGTCTGTGCCCGCTGCAGCACCCGTTGGGCTGTCGGCGCACGGCCGGGCACCTGGTGCCCCCGCTGCCATGGCGTGCTGCTCTCGCCGGTGTCCACCAGGGCACCCGCGCAGGGTGCCCGAAACTTCCGATGGGTAGCCCGACCGGCGACCTCGTCGACCAAAGCCGCACGCCGCGGCCGATCCGCAGCACCGACCCCGACGCCGCACTACGCCTCGACGCCCACCTGGGGATTGCGCGACATCCCGCGCGATCCCGAGGCCGATCGCCGCGTAGGTCGCGTCGAGCGGTACGCCGCGAACGCGCAGAACCTGGTCCTCGTCACCGCGATGTTGCTGGCGCTCGCCGCGTTCGCCGAAGTGTTCCGGTACGGCATCCTGCTGCACAACCGCGTGCGACTGATCTCGCCGATCACCCTCGCCGTATCCGACGCGTTGGTGTATTTCGCCCAGGTCGGCGCGCTCGTCATCGGTCTGGCCGCGCTGATCACTTCGTCCTGCTGGCTGATCGACCAGCGCAGACTCGCCTTCACTGCCGCCGGCTCCACCGACCCGCGATCGGTGCGCCCGATGCTGCTGTTGTCGATGCTGCCTCTTGTCCGCATCGTGATGCCGGGGGTCTACCTCACCGAGGTGGTCCGTCTCCGCGGCGGTGCCGATGCCGACGTGCACCGCGAGCTGACACTGGTTCGGATCTGGTGGGCGGTCTGGGCAGCGAGCAACGCGCTGGTCATCGTCCAATTGCTGTGGAACCTGCGCGATTCACTTCAGGCCCGCGCCGACGGAGTTCTGCTGTCGGCAGTCGTGGCCTTGGTGGCCGCGGTCTCGGCCGTGCTGACCCTGGCCGTGATGCGCCGACTCGAAGGCCGCACACTGCGCGGCTCCGCGATGTCGCGTCCGACCCGCTGGGTGATCGCCACCGGCACCGCGTCGAAGTCGAATCAGCCCGAGCAAAACCAGCCCGAACACGAATCCGAGACGGTGACGGCGTCGTGAGTCCCGATCGCCGTGGGCCACTGGTCGTCGCGCATCGAGGTGCGTCGGCGGCGAAGAAGGAGCACACTCTCGCGGCCTACGACCTCGCGCTGCGCGAGGGAGCGGACGGCGTCGAATGCGATGTGCGGCTCACCAGGGACGGCCACATCGTGTGCGTGCACGATCGCCGCGTCGATCGCACCTCGAACGGCACCGGCATCGTCAGCGAGATGGACTTCGCCGATCTGGCCCGACTGAACTACGGCGACGACGACGAACCCGC
>NZ_NOZF01000100.1:0-25317 GCF_002258565.1 Rhodococcus sp. 05-2254-6 | reverse complement strand
TCGACGCGCACACCCACCTCGATGCGTGTGGGGCGACCGACGCGGCGAGTGTGGCCGCGATCGTGGACAAGGCCGAGTCCGTCGGTGTCACGCGCGTGGTCACGATCGCCGACGATCTCGATGCCGCGCGGTTCGCGGTCGACGCGGCGTCCTGGGATCCTCGGGTGTGGGCCGCGGTTGCGATCCATCCCACGCGCGTGACACCGACGGACTCGGCCTTGTCCACGATCGCGGCCACACTCGCCGCGTCGGTCGCCCCACACGCATCGAGGTGGGTGTGCGCGTCGACGAGAGTGCCGACGGGCTCGGGCAACGGTGGTGCGGGACGGTCTCTGCTCACGCTAGTTAGAGTAGGCGCACCATGACTGCGCCAGCTGATGCCTCACGGCCACCCTTCTACGTCACCACGGCGATCGCGTACCCCAACGGCGCTCCGCACATCGGACACGCCTACGAGTACATCGCCACCGACACCATCGCGCGCTTCAAGCGCCTCGACGGCTACGACGTGCGATTCCTGACGGGCACCGACGAGCACGGCCTCAAGATGCAGCAGACCGCACAGACCGAGGGCGTGGACGTGCGCGAGCTCGCCGCGCGCAACTCCGACGCGTTCCAGGCTGCGCAGGACCTGCTGAAGATCTCGTACGGACGGTTCATCCGCACCACCGACGCCGATCACCACGCCGCCAGCCAGGAACTGTGGAAGCGGATGGAGGCGAACGGCGACATCTACCTCGATTCCTACTCCGGCTGGTACTCGGTGCGAGACGAGGCGTTCTACACCGAGGCCGAGACCACCCTCGCCGAGGACGGCTCGCGCGTCGCGACGGAGACGAACACTCCCGTCGAGTGGACCGAGGAGTCGTCGTACTTCTTCAAACTGTCGCAGTACCAGGACAAACTGCTCGAGCTGTACGACGCGTCGCCGGAGTTCATCGCGCCGAACACGCGCCGGAACGAGATCGTGAATTTCGTCAAGGGTGGCCTGCGGGATCTGTCGATCTCCCGAACCACGTTCGACTGGGGCGTTCCCGTCCCCGGCGATGAGAAGCACGTGATGTACGTGTGGGTCGACGCGCTCACCAACTACCTCACCGGTGCCGGCTATCCCGAGACCGAATCCGAGTCGTACCGGAAGTTCTGGCCTGCCGACCTGCACATCATCGGCAAGGACATCACGCGCTTCCACACCGTCTACTGGCCGGCATTCCTGATGTCTGCGGGCATCGAGCTACCCAAGCGGGTGTTCGTGCACGGGTTCCTGAACGTCAAGGGCGAGAAGATGTCCAAGTCCCTCGGCAACGTGCTGGACCCGAAGTCGTTGGTGGAGAACTACGGTCTCGATCCGGTGCGCTTCTTCTTCCTCCGCGAGGTCTCGTTCGGTCAGGACGGCAGCTACAGCCACGAGGCCATCGTTGCGCGCGTCAACGCCGACCTGTCCAACGAACTGGGCAACCTCGCGCAGCGTTCGCTGACGATGGTCGCCAAGAACCTCGAAGGAAAGCTCCCCACCCCGGGCGAGTTCACCGCCGAGGACGAGGCGATGTTGGCTCGCGCGGACGCGCTGCTGGAGATCTGCCGACGCGAATTCGACGTGCAGGCAATCCATTCCGCGCTCGAGGCGATCTGGTCGGTACTCGGCGAGACCAACCGCTACTTCTCGCTGCAGCAGCCGTGGGTGCTGCGCAAGACCGATCCCGATCGCATGGCCACCGTGCTGTACGTGACGATCGAGGTGCTGCGCATCGTCAGCATCCTGGCGCAACCCGTCATGCCCGATTCCGCGTCGCGCATCCTCGACCTGCTCGGGGCGTCGAACCGCGAATTCACCGACATCGCAACACGTTCGGTATCCGGCACTGCACTGCCGACCCCGACGCCGGTGTTCCCCAAGTACGAGTAGAGCGCTCCGCGCACGTGAGCGAAACCTCGACCCCCACTACGAGTTTCCGCTCACGTGCGGCGAAGCCGCTCTCACAAGGTCTTCTCGAGCTCCTCCAACGTGTTCTCCAGATGCGTCAGCATGCGCTGCAGATGCGGCACACTGCGTCGGCATCCGATGAGACCGAAGTTCAACGAATCACCGTTGCTGGCGACGGTGATGTTGAGCGCCTGCCCATCGGCCACGATCGACGCCGGGTAGATGCCGTCGAGTTTCGCGCCGTTCCAGTACAGGTCTTCCTTCGATCCGGGCACGTTGGAGATGATGACGTTGAACGGCGGCGGGGTGTAGTCGACGAATCCAGGCACCGGCCCGAACAGCAACGGGGCCATGGTGATCGCACCGACGGTGAGCGCTTCGAGGGTGTTCAACTCGCTCATCATCTGCTTGCCCTTGACGGTCGAATCCTTGATCCGCTCGAGCCGCAGGATCGGATCCGATTCGTCGGTTCCGAGATTGCACAGGATGGTCGTCACCGAGTTTCCGGCGTCCTTGTCGTCGCCCTCCTTGCGCAGCGAGACCGGCACCATGGCGATCAGCGGTTCCTCGGGCAGTTCGTTCTGGTCGATGAGATACGCACGGAGGGCCCCGGCGCACATCGCGAGCACCATGTCGTTGAGCGTGGCGTCGAGCGCAGTCCCGACCGTGCGAATGCGCTCGATCGACCAACTTTCGGCGGCGAAACGGCGGGCTCCTCCGATGGGCACGTTGAACATCGTCCTCGGCGCCTGCAACGGCAGTTGTGCACCCTCTTTCTTCAACGCGCGCAACCCGATTCGAGCCGATGCCGGCGCAAAATCCACCAGGTCCCCGACGATCTTGCGTCCCATCGAGAGCCCACTGCCCAGCTGCGCCAACCGCCCGGGCTGCTCGACGGCGACCTGCTTCTTGCGCCTACCGAACAGCGACGGATCCCACGTTGCGACGCCGTTTCGATCGTCGGGATCGGTGGTGAGCGTGCGCTGCATCAGCTTCAGTGCACTGACACCGTCGACCAACGAGTGATGCACCTTGGTGTACAACGCGATTCGGCCGTCTGCCAATCCCTCGATGATGTGTAGTTCCCACATCGGCCGGTAGCGGTCCAGCGGTGCGCTGTGGTTGAGCGAAAGGAACTGGAACAGCTCGCGAATTCGTCCCGGTTGAGGCAACACGGTTCGTCGAACGTGGTACTCGAAGTCGACGTCCTGATCGAATGCCCACGCCAGGTTGCCCATGATCTGCACCGGACGCGACGGCCGCTTGCGGAAGAGCTCGTGCACCTCACCGGTGGTGAACTTGCGGTGCACTTCCTCGGCGAAGTCGTGCGGATCGCCGGGCGGGACGAACAACTCCAGACCGCCCACGTGCATCGGGTGCTCCCGTGACTCGGCGATCAGAAACATCGATTCGGTGATGGGCATGAGTGCCATGAGCTGTCCCTTTTCCATTTGTTTTAGGTCACGGTACGGCACCGAATGTGACTCAGAACACGACCTTACGTCTGGTCACGAAAAGCTACCCGCTATTGTCCGTTACCAGGGGTTCCAAATAGAGCGGGGTTCCAACGCACGGTGCACACGCGCCGCGCAACGACAACGGGGATGGAGGCGACGGCTATGAATCCGGCGCTCACCGTAGTGAAATCGACCGACCCGACAGCCACCGCACGCAGGCGCGATATCCGTGGCGCGAGTGTGCAGTCACAGATTCTGTCCAAGTCCCTGCAGTTCACGGTGCGACCGTTCCTGACCGTCTGGGCACAGGCACCGTCGCTTCCGTGGCCGATGGGGCTGGTCGACTACGCAGGCCTGCTCGTTCCGCAGATCAGCGGTACCACCCGCAGCCGGGTCATGTTGGCCGAGTGCGAGGCCGAATGGATTCGCGCCGAGGGCTCCGGAAGCGATCGCGTCGTCCTGTACATGCACGGCGGCGCATTCGTCTGCTGCGGCCTGCGCACTCATCGCCGGATGACCTCGCGCGTCTCCGAGAACATCGACGGCGCTGTGCTGTCGGTGAACTATCGCATGATGCCTCGCAATCCGATCAGCCACGCGGTCGAGGACGGCGTCGACGCGTACCGCTTCCTGCTCGACTCCGGTTACCGCCCGGAACAGATCGTCCTCGGCGGTGATTCGGCGGGCGGATATCTCGCGTTCATGGTCGCGCTGGCGCTGCGCACCGTCGATTTGCCCGCCCCCGCAGGGATCTTCACCATGTCCCCGCTGACCGACATGGACCCCTCCGGCAAACTCGACCACGAGAACGCGTCGAAGTGTTCGATCTTTCCGCCCAACGCCGTTCCCGCACTGACAGCATTGGCCGATCGCGTCGATGCGCGCATCGTCGTCGAGGGCCAACGGGGCCCGCGGGTCTCACCCGTCGACAGTGATCTGGCCGGCATGCCGCCGGTGCTGATCCAGGTCGGTTCCACCGAAATGGTCTATGCCGACGCCGAACTCATGGCTCAGCGTCTCGCTGTCGCCGGAGTCGAGTGCGAACTTCAGGTGTACGAGGATCAGGTCCACGTGTTCCAGGCAGCCGATTTCGTTCCCGAGGCCCGCCGCGCGCTCAGAGCGATCGGCGAGTTCGCGCGGAACGTCAGCCCCCGCAGAGAAAGCTGAGATACCTTCTCCCCATGGCAGTCACAGCGAACAAGTCCGTCGACATCGACGCAGACGCAGCGGCAATAATGGAAGTACTCGCAGACGTCGAGGGCATCCCGTCGTGGTCCCCGGTCCACAAGAAGTGCGAGGTCGTCGATCGGTTCGACGACGGCAAGCCACACCACGTCAAGATGAACGTCTCGATCATCGGCGTCAACGACGAGCAACTCGTCGAGTACACGTGGTCGGAGAACGAGGTGTCGTGGACACTCGTCGAGAGCACTCAGCAGAAGGCCCAGGACGGCCGATACACGTTGACGCCCAAGGGCAACGGCACCCATGTCGAGTTCGAGCTGACCGTGGACCCGAAGATCCCGCTACCCGGCTTCCTGGTGAAGAAAGGAACCAAGACGATCCTCGAAGCGGCCACCGAGGGTCTGCGTCAGCAAGTGACGGGCTGAGCCCCTACTGCTCCTTACGTGCGGCGAGAACGGCCTCGTAGACCTCACGTTTGGAGACGCCGTCGACCGCCACCTGAGCGCAGGCGTCCTTCAACCGCATGCCCGACGCCACCAGCGTTTCCACGTCGGCAACGAGATCCTCGGGCTCTTCGGCGACGGCGACTGCTCCTTCGAGCACGACGGTGATTTCTCCGCGCACCCCGTCCCTCGCCCATTCGAGCAACTCCCCCAGGCCGCCGCGGCGCACCTCCTCGTAGGTCTTGGTGAGCTCCCGGCACACCGCGGCGCGGCGGTCGGGGCCGAGGACGTGGACGGCGTCCTCGAGGCACGCGACGAGACGGTGCGGTGCTTCGAAGAAGACGATGGCACGCGGTTCGGCGAGCACGGTTCGGAAGTAGGTGCGTCGCTGTCCTTGCTTGCGCGGCGCGAATCCGTCGAAACAGAAGCGTTCGACGGGCAGACCGGACAGCGCGAGGGCCGTGGTGACCGCGCTCGGCCCGGGCAGACAGGTCACCGGCAGACCGGCCTCGACGCAGGCTGCCACGAGGCGGTAGCCGGGGTCGCTCACCGACGGCATCCCCGCGTCGGTCACCAGCAACACCGTCTTGCCCTCGCCCACTGCCTCGACGAGAGCCGGAAGGCGGGCGGTTTCGACCTGGTCGTAGAAGCTGACCACTCTTCCTGCGATCACCACGCCGAGCGAGGACGCGAGTTGTTTGGTGCGCCGGGTGTCCTCGGCGGCGACGACATCGGCAGTGCCGAGGGCATCACGCAGGCGCTGCGAGGCATCACCGACGTCGCCCATCGGGGTGGCGGCAAGGATGAGCATGCCTCCAGTGTCCCGCACGCTGTGCAGCGGCGTGCCGGGCACTGCCGATCAACGCCTACGATCGGTACGTGACCTTGCTGACCTCTGAGCGCTCCGGCGACCGGTCGATGGTCAGTCCCGGGCCCACCGTTGCCGCGCGCGACTGGTTCCACGACACCGATGCCCGCCGCGGGTGGATCGTCACCATCGTCATCACCGTGATCTGCGCGATCACGCGCTTCACCATGTTGCGATACCCCACCGACGCCGGAACCCCGGTGTTCGACGAGAAGCACTACGCCCCGCAGGGCTATCAGGTACTCACCGGCGGCGGGCTCGAGGACAATCCGGCCTACGGGCTGGTGGTGCATCCGCCGGTCGGCAAGCAACTGATCGCCATCGGTGAGGCGCTGTTCGGCTACAACGGCTGGGGTTGGCGCTTCTCTTCGGCCGTGGCCGGAACCCTGTTGGTGCTGTTGGTCATTCGAATCGTGCGACGCCTCGCCCGATCGACACTGGTCGGGGCTATCGCAGGCATTCTGCTCATCGTCGACGGCGTGACGTTCGTCAGCAGCCGCATCGGCATGCTGGACATCTTTCTCGCGCTGTTCGTCACCGCTGCGCTGGGTTGCTTGGTCGTCGACCGCGACGACATGCGACAGCGTCTGTCGAGGGTGCGCGCCGAAGGTCGAATGGACGTCAGCGTGCTCGGTCCGCGAATGGGAGTGCGGTGGTGGCGATTCGGAGCCGGCATCATGCTGGGACTCGCCTGCGGCACCAAGTGGTCGGGTCTGTACTTCATCGCATTCTTCGGATTGTTGAGCGTGGCATTCGATGTGGCGGCACGCCGCGCATACGGAGTTCGACGCCCGTGGCGGGGAACGGCGTTGCGCGACATCGGGCCTGCCCTGTACGCGCTGGTGGTCGTTCCGATTGCCGTGTATCTGATGACCTGGTGGGCGTGGTTCACCTCCGAGACCGGCGTGTATCGACACGAGGTCGGCAGTGGCGTCGGAGCGGGAGGTCCGTTCTCGTTCGTGCCCGACGCGTTGCGGTCCCTGTGGTTCTACAGCAGCAGCGTGCTGCAATTCCATGAGGGACTGACGAACTCGGCGGGCAACCGACACCCGTGGGAATCGAAGCCGTGGACCTGGCCGATGGGTCTGCGCCCGATGCTGTACTACTTCGCCGACGGCGAGAACGTGTCCGGTTGCTCGGCGTCCTCGTGTGTCAAAGCGATCATGCTGATCGGCACGCCCGCGATGTGGTGGCTGGCCCTGCCGATGCTGGCCTGGGTGATCTGGTCGGTGTTCGTCCGACGCGACTGGCGTTACGCCACAGTGCTCGTGGCGTACTCAGCAGCACTGCTGCCGTGGTTCACCACACTCGACCGACAGATGTACTACTTCTACGCGGTGGCTCTCGCACCGTTCATGGTGATGGGCTTCGCACTGGTGCTGGGCGACATCATCGGCAAAGCCACCGCATCGGCCGAACGGCGAGGTACCGGACTGCTACTGGTGTCCCTGTACCTCGCCGTGGTGATCGCAAACTTCGTGTGGCTATGGCCGATTCTGACCGCAATGCCGATCACGCCGGAGATGTGGCAGCAACAGTTGTGGCTGCCGAGCTGGCGCTGAGCGATTATGCAAGCAGCGCAGTCTTGCCCTTGGTGAGTCCGTCGATGCTGATGCGTCCGGCACCGAAAGCGGCGAGCAGCAGCGCGCCGACCCCGAGAGCGACGACCAGTTCGTAGCCGTTGTCCGCAGCGAACACGCCGTTCTCGAAGTGCACGAAGACGGCCGCACCGAGCATGTTCAGAAACAGCAGCAGGCCGGCGACCGGAGTGAAGATGCCCAGCACGAGCGCACCGCCGCCGACGAGTTCGACGAATGTGGCGAAGTAGGCGGACGCCGTCGGCAGCGGAATGTTCATCATCTCGAAGCTTGCTGCGGTGCCGTCGAGGCCGTAGGTGTTGAGCTTCTGCCAGCCATGGGCGATGAAAACGCTACCCAGGCCGATTCGAGCTACGAGGGCAACGACGTCGCGTACGACGGTGGAGTTCATGACAATTCCTTCTGACAGGGCTACACGGGCAGCCCTACCCTGACAGAAGTAGGTTGAAGCGTCAACTTAACTGCCGTTCGCACCCTTGAGGGCAGATTCGAGGAACGAGCGAGCCTGATCGTCGTCCAGCCCGATGGACCGGACCGTCCTGACGAACTCCGTCGCCGCCCGGGCCGCGATGTCGCGCGACGGATCGCCGCCCGACGCGACGAACGAACCGGACCGGCCCCTCGTCTCGATGATTCCCTGCTGCTCGAGCTCCCGGTAGGTCTTCGCCACCGTGTTCGGTGCGATCTTGAGTTCCTCGGCCAGACCTCTGACCGTCGGGATCTTGGTACCGGCGATGAGATCGCCCGATCGCACCAGCCCCAGAATCTGCATTCGTAGCTGCTCGAACACCGGGGTGGTGTTCGACGAATCGATGTGTACGCGCACGGTCGATGCCTTATCCGAGCGCGTCGACTGCGTCGACGATCGAAGTCGGCCCGGACGTCAACATCAGCGTCTTGCGCACGGCCGAGCCGGTATCGAGCAACTGCGCGATCACCGCGGCCACATCGGCGCGGGTCACCTCACCCGAGTCCAGCGGCGGCTCGGTCAGCGATACCGAGCCGGTGGGGTCCTCGTCGGTCAACTTGCCCGGACGCAGAATAGTCCAGTCCAGTCCACTTCTTGCCGAAACATCCTCTTCCGCAGCAGTTTTGGCCTCGATGTACGCCTTCCAGCCGGCATCGAGATCCTCGGCGACCGGCTCCCCGGCACCGAACGAGCTGATCAGCACGTAGCGCCGAACGCCTGCCTTCTCTGCCGCATCGGCCAGCAGCACTGCGCCGGCACGATCGACCGTGTCCTTGCGCTCGGGACCGCTGTTCGGGCCCGCACCTGCAGCGAACACCACCGCGTCCGCGTCGGCGAGCAGGGCAGCAACCTCGTCGACGGAGGCCGATTCGAGATCGATCACCTGCGGCAGCGCGCCCAGCGCGGTGACGGCATCGACGTGGTCGCTGTTACGAATCAGCGATACCGCACGATCTCCGTGCGCCGTGAGCACCTGAGTCAGATGTTGCGCGATCTGGCCGTGGCCACCTGCAATGACAATGCGCTTGTCGGTCATAACCACTCCCGTTCCTGACGTGAATCTGTCGGGGTGGCTACCCGCGTGGCAGGATTGCAAACATGACTGGCTCGGCGACCATCTACCACAATCCCCGGTGCAACACCTCTCGTACGGTCCTCAGAGCAATCGAGGAAACCGGTGTGGTGCCGCGGGTGATTCGGTACCTCGACTCGCCTCCCACCGAGAAGGAACTGCGCGCTCTGCTTGCCGACGCCGGACTCGAACCGCGTCAGGCCATTCGAACTCGCGAGAGCATCTACAAGGAACTGGGGCTGGCAGGCGCGGACGCCGACACGCTGATCGCGGCGATGGTCCAGCACCCGATACTCATCGAGCGCCCGATCGTGGTGACCGACAAGGGCACCGTGCTCGCCCGCCCGGCCGACAAAGTACAGACCGTGCTGTAGAGCGCTACAACCTCTCGCGCGACACCGGGCACGACATGCATCGGGGGCCGCCTCGCCCCGAACCCAGTTCCGATCCGGAGATCCGCAGCACCTCGATGCCCGACGCCTCCAGCCGTGCATTCGTTTCGACGTTGCGTTCGTACGCGACGACGACTCCCGGCGCAATGGCGAGCGTGTTGTTGCCGTCGTCCCATTGTTCGCGCTCGGCGGTGACGTGGTCAAGTCCGGTATCGATCAACCGCAGCTTGCCGATGCCCATCGCATCGGCGGCCGCCTCGAGGAACGGGTCACCGCCGCGGATGGTGACCCCTGCATCTTCGCGGTGAATGGTGAACGCGGACAACGTGTCCTGAATCGCCGGGTACATGACCACCGCGTCGGTATCGACCATGGTGCACACCGTGTCCAGATGCATGGACGCGCGCTCCTGCGCGATCGGCACCACCAGCACACTGTGCGCCAAATCGTCCTCGAACAGGCTGCGCGCCAACGCTTCTGCGCCTGCGGGTGTGGTGCGCTCGCCGACTCCGACTGCCACCACACCCGGAGCGAGCAACAGCACGTCGCCGCCTTCGACCGGAGCGGTCCGCGACTCGTACGCGCGCCGCACGCCGCGAAACATCGGATGGAACGCATAGATCAGATCGGTCAGCGACGTCTCCCGCACACGGGCAGGCAGCGCCAGCGAGGTGATCGCCACTCGGTCGTCTATCCAGAACGACGAGTCGCGGGTGAACAACAGGTTCGGCAGCGGGTCGATGACGAAGTCCCCACCGTGATGCATTCGCCGAACCAGCGATGCCCCGCTCGGTTGCGGGTCCCCCGTCTCCGCCTCGAGCAACTCGTCGAAAGTCATTCCCGCCATGAGGATCTGCGCCAATTCGGCCGCGGGCACACCCCGCAGATGTTGGGCGAGGTCCTCGGCGAGCGACCGGCCGAGCCGTCGGGCATCGACGGCGGCGGAGATACCTTGCATTCGCGCTGCGCCGCTGACCGTCATGGCCTCGGTGAGAAGTTCGCCGAGGAGCAGCACCGTGACCCCTCGACCTCGCAGGAGATCGGCGAACGCGTCGTGCTCGTCCTGTGCGCGATCGACCCACGGCAGACCGTCGAACAACAGCTGATCGTTGTTGCGCGGTGTGAGGCGTCGAAGCTCGTCTCCCGGCCGGTGCAGCATGACGGTGCGCAGCACCCCTACCTCGGAGTCGGCACCCAACGGGCCCGCAACCGCATCGACACTCATGAACGAACGGTAATCCCATTCGCCTGCCGCCGCTGGGATCAGGACCTGAAGTATTGTCGAGGTCGTGCCGATGCCCGAGTGGAACGTCCGAGAACTGACTCCCGGCCAGCTGTCCGAGCGCAGCGGAGTTGCGGTCTCGGCCTTGCACTTCTACGAGAAACAGGGGCTGATCAGCAGTCGCCGAACCTCGGGAAATCAGCGCCGATTTCATCGCGAAACTCTGCGCCGGGTTGCCTTCATCCGGATCTCGCAGAAGGTCGGGATCCCACTGGCGAACATCCGGCAGGCGTTGAGCGAACTACCGGACGAGCGGACTCCGACACGCGAGGACTGGGCCAGGCTCTCGACGCAGTGGCATCGCGAACTCGACTCTCGGATAGAGCAATTGATCCGGCTTCGGGACAACTTGACCGGGTGCATCGGGTGCGGTTGCCTGTCGCTGGCCGGCTGCGCATTGGTCAACCCACACGACGAACTGTCCTACTCGGGGCCCGGTGCGCGCACACTGGACGTCGATTTCGACGAACCCTCGACTCGACGCGGCTCGAGCAGCTTGGAGAACTGATCGTTCGCCTTCTGCAGTACGAATTCGTAGGGCGGGGCGAATTTTCTGGCGACCCAGTACCCGAACCGGATGTCGTTGGAGGAGTAGACGAGGTACTTGCGCTTGGCAATTCCGGCGAGAATGGCATCGGCGACAACCGAGGGTTCCACGGCACGCTTCTCGAACCGGTGTTGCAACTTCTGTACCCGCGGATCGTCACGATCGACGCCGGCGATCTGAAGCGTCTGCACCAGCCCGGTCTTGACGCCACCGGGCACCACCAGGCTGACGCCGATTCCGTGGCGCTTGAGGTCGTATTTGAGTACTTCGGAGACTCCGCGCAGGCCGTACTTGCTGGCGCTGTAGGCAGCGTGCCACGGAAGGGGAATCAATCCGGCGGCGGACGAGACGTTGACCAGATGGCCACCCCGTCCGGCGTCGATCATCGGAGGTAGGAACTTCTCGATGATGTGAATAGGCCCCATCAGATTGACGTCGACCATCGACTTCCAGTGCCGGTGTTCGAGATTCTCGACGGTTCCCCATGCGGAGATGCCGGCAACGTTCATCACGACGTCCAGGCTGCCGAACTCGGCGTGAATGTCGTCCGCGAACGCGGTGACGGCCTCGAAATCGGACACATCGAAGGGCAACGAGTGACTGACGGTACCGCCCGCGCGACCGACCAGGTCCACCGTCTCCGCCAAACCGGTGCCGTTGATATCGGTCAGGAAGAGTTCCGCTCCCACTCCTGCAGCAGCGATGGCCGTTGCCCGACCGATTCCGCTGCCTGCTCCAGTGATCAACGTCTTCTTACCGCGCAGATCGTATGTAGCCATCGAAGCTTGTAACCCCCACCGGTTGCCACGTGTCAGTTCGATTTCGACCCTACGCGGTGACGACCGGGAGGGTTGTCACAATCTTTGCGACATCTCGTCTCGGTAGTCGGCGATGGTGCGCTCGATTCGCGCAGCATCGTCGTCGGCACCCTGTTTGCGTGCGTCGTCTGCGCGCTGCTGCAGGGTTCCGATCGCTTTCCGGAGTTCGTTGTCCGACATCCGAGGCCGGTGCACAGTGTGTTCCATGTCACACAGTGTGCCCGGCAACCGGGTGTGCGGCAAGCACCCCGAGATCACGGAATTTCTCAGACTGTGACAGATGCCGACGTGATGCTCTCGCGCACGAAACTGGACAGACTCCGCGCCGCGAATTCGCGGAAGTAGGCAAGTTTGTCAGCGGGCACCAGCGACGGGAGGACCGTGTTCCAGACCTTCTCCATGCGCGAGGGGGCATCCTCCAGCCGGGACTGCGCCTCGGACACCATCAGAACTCCGGCGAGCATCTCGCACACCAGCAGCGCCGCGTTGCCCGCATCCAGATGGTCGGCGACGTCACCGTGCTCGATTGCCCGCTCGAAGAGGTGCTCGAAGATGTTTCCCCAGGTACCGAACACACTGCCGCGGGCGGTGTCGGATCCGTCGATCTCCATCTGCAACCGGTACATGACGCGCACCAGGGGATCCGATGCGGCGAGCTCGAGTACCGAATACGAGATTCCGATGACGGACTCGAGAGCCGGGCTGCGACTGTCGACCAAGCCGGCGCACGCAGTGGACACGCGATCGTGCCCCTCGTCGACGATCGCACGCGCCAGTTCTTCCTTGGACGCGAAATGGAAGTACAACGCACCTTTGGTCACACCGGACTGCGCTGACACCTGACTCAGCGTGGCATTCGCATGCCCCACCTCGAGGAAGAGATCTGCTGCAGCCCGCAGTGCGGCCGCTCGCGTTGCTTCTGCTCTCAGTTGTCTCACCATGTTGGAACACCCCTGCTCTGTCGACCTTGCATGACATCGACGCTCTGTATCCGCTGCCTACCCGTAGTCCGATCGAGGTGAACGTGGAATTCACTTCGCCCTGTCGGGCTGCCAGCGCTCGACAATAGTAACCGGTTCGGTGGCGATTTTGTGATTCGAAAGTGACAATTGCATGAAGAACGGCTCGTTTACAAAACGATTGAAATGAAAAGTTCCACTTCTCCGGTATTCGTAACGACTTCGACTTCCTCTTTGTAGGCGCGAAATATCGATCCGGACATAACGCACTCTTCGACCTGAGCCCACACGTCCTCGATCGGATCCGCCAATGCTCCGGTGGGCGTGAATACCGCGAACACGCCGGTCGGTACCGACACGAAGACATCCCCCACCGCGACGTCGCCGGGCGAGTCCACCGAGACGGCGACCACCGCGTTGACCGTACCGTGGGGATCCGGAACGTACACCGTGCACACCTGATGCGCGTCGATATGCTTCTCGCACAGACGATCTCGCAAGAATCGCATCCATTCGCTGCCGCTCGATTCCGCGCCGGGCTCCACTCGCGGTGCCACCAACCCACTGAACAGCTCTGCACTGCGTGCGGTCACCCGGAAGGTCATCACGAACCGCCGGGCGCGGTGATCGCCAGATAGAGGTCGATCTTGTAGGCGTGGGGATAGCACTCGTAGTCGCCGGTGAACGATCGCACTATCTCGCCCTGCTCTTCGGCATGATCGATCTGGTTCCACAATCGGGTGAGAACGTCGGGGAAATACCCCACCGCAGAAAACCGTGCGTATTTCGCCGCGGGCACTTTTGCCACCAGATGTCCGCGCGCAACTCGATCGAGCGAAGAACACTGATAACCGACTACCTGCGTATTGTACGAGCCGATACCGGGGGCGAAGTCGGTATAAATGGACGCGAGCGGACCCGAGGTCTCCTGATTGAGAACTGCGGACCACGCTTGATCGAGAGCCGGGTCGTCGAGGCGGCCGAGCGCCCGTTTGGGGCTGCGAACGGGGAGACCCGCGACCCACGTTTCAGCGAGGTCGACGATCTCGAACGACATTCACACTCCGTAGAGAAGTTGCAGGGGCAGATCCTGTGCTCGGAACCGGTCCGTTCACAATATCGCCCGTCAATCTACCGGCGCGACTGGTAGGTGGATCGTCAAATCGATCAACCGTACTTCGCACCCGTTTCGATCGCCGCAACAGCCGTCGCCGACGGTTTCTCCACAGATCCGGAAGCCGCATCGGCTACCGCGTCCCACCCTGTCCCGTCGACCGGACGCGCTCGATTCCGCGGTCAACTCCGGCCGTGCCTGCACCTGTCGAAGAATCGATACGTGAAACCGGTACGGATCGACGGTCCCCGCGCACAGCGCGGTCCTATATTCCCCCGACTGCGAATCGGGCACAGAACAATGTCGAACGATTCACTCTCCGCGCGTTGCGGCAGCGTAACTCTCGTCGCGAATACCGGACAGCTCACGCACAGATGAAGTGCCCGCTCCGGAATGCGAGACCGGAAGAATCCGAGATTCGCACGACGACAGAATTCGCGTCAGTGGCCAATGCATCGTGTGCAGAACCAGGTCCGAAATCAGCAATCTGCGCAACCAACCGCCGGCCAGCCCATGATGAGCCCACGTGCGATACGAACTCTGGACGTAGTGCCGGTACTCGAGCGGTGGTGTCAGCAAACGACGTCCGGACACCTCGACGCGCATCGGCTCGATCTGCGCGATCCGCAAACCGACCTTGTCGATACACAGCGACAGATCGATGTCCTCGTGCAGATCGGTACGCAGACTCGTGCGAGCGCGAACCGCTTCCCACGCGGATCTGCGGATGGCGAAATTGTTGCCCGAAGCTGCGGAAACCCAACGCTCAGAGGGCCTTTTCCGTACGGAACGGTCGACGAACGCCCGGTACGGTCGCGCCCACGGGGAGTCGTAGAGGTAGATCGGCCCGGTGACTGCGACGTAGTCGAGGCGGCGCTCGAAGAAGTCGAGAACCGAGTCGACCCAGCCTGCCTCGATGCGGGTGTCGGCGTCGATGCGGCCGATGACCGATCCGCGAGCGTGATCGAAACCGGCGTTGCGGGCGTGCACGACGCCGCGCTCGGACTCTCGCAGCAGAACCACCTGCGGAAAGCGCCACGCGTATTCGGTGACGATGGCCGCGGTGTCGTCGGTCGAATTGTTGTCGACGACAATTATCTCGTGAATGCGTTCGCGCTGAAGGAGCAAAGCGTCCAGGCATTCGCCTATGTGAGCCGACTCGTCGAACGCAGGCACAACAATGGAAAGAGTATTCACAACGCCAACCCCTGACACATTTTTGGCAATCGTGTAGCCCGACATCCTTACACGGTGAATGCATTCGATTCCGAGCCGCTGACGTTGACGATGCTACATCATTACTTCAAGAAAAGAACCCGTCGAATTATTCGGACTTTATGGTTCAGAATTCGGAATTCGGAGGAAGTATCAATCGTCGCATTGCCTCCCGGTCACGAGAACCGGCCTTGTCCCCGATCCACTGCTCCGCTACGGGAGGGGCGTTCAACTCTCTGCGCCGGCGCGCCGGGGACCCGACGTACACGCCATCCGGTTCGCAGTCTCGCGTCACCAGCGAGTTCGCCCCGATGATGCATCCGGCACCGATGCGTACACCCGGCATCACGACCACGCCGGACCCGATCCACGCTCCTGGACCGATCACCACCGACTCTCCCCGCAGTGCGCCTGCTCGACGCCGCGACGGCCCGGTCTCGTGCGTACTGGTGAGAATGCGAACGTGATCGGCGATGAAGACATGATCACCGATCACGATGTCGGCAACGGTGTCGAAATAGCAGCCGAAGTTCACGAACACGCCGGTTCCCAACCGAACCGATGCCTGTCCTTGAATCATGGAACCGCCGTACATCAGGCACGGACCGGTCGTCCGTAGACCCGCAGGCCGCAGAACGGATGCGCGCAGCACTGCAGGCAGGAACGGCACGTTCGCCAACGAAACGACGGTCGCCTGACGCATTTGCACGAGGGCCCAGCGGACGTCCCCCGGGTCACGAATCCAGTCACGGACACGCGAGAGAGCCGTCACGCGGCAGCTCGCATCCGTTCGTCGGACTCGGCACGATCGTCGACCGGCAGAGCCCGGCACGGTACGACTGCGAACAGTCGCGAGATGGGCCAGCGCAGTGTGTGCATCAGCCAATCCATGGCCACGATGCGACCCAGCTTGCGCGACGCGAGACCGTGCTCCTCGTACGACCGGTAGCCGGCCAACGCATAGTGGATGTACTTCACCGGCGATGTGGTCGCGCGCCTACCGGACACTGCGGCCTTCATCCATCCGTTCTGGGCGACGGGCAGATGCTCGGCGGCCAGGCACAGGCACAGGTCGATGTCCTCGTGTACGCAGGTTCGCTCACTGACCGCACCGCGAACCGTGCGCCAGGCCGATGCGCGGATCGCGAAGTTGTTACCCGATACCGCCAGCGCAGAGCGCACCGAGGGCTCACGTCGCTCGGCGCGCGAGTGCATCCACGCCAGAGGTCGGGCCCAGGGTGATTCGTACAGGAACGTCCGGCCACCCGTGGCAGCGACGGTGGAATGCTCGTCGAAGAAATCGACGATCGAGCGCGCCCACCCGGGTCGTACACGGGTGTCGGCGTCGATTCGACCGATGATCGACGAGTCCACCAGGTCGAATCCGGTGTTGCGAGCATGGACCACGCCGCGATTGGGTTCGTGCACCAGCACGACCTTGTTCGTCCGCGCGCGAACGTTGTTCACCAATTGAAGCGTTCCGTCGGTGGACCCGTTGTCCACCACGACGATGCGGTCGATGTCGTCGCCCTGATCGAGCAGCAGCGTCAAGCATTCGCCCAGATGATCGACCTCGTCGAGCACCGGAATTACCACACTGAGCGTGTTCATTTCGATCCCCTGACAAATTTCGACATTTCAATTCTTCACAGCAACCTCTTAGAACTTACGACATGTCCCGGTAATTGCCTAAAGATGTCCGAATTGCATATCCGCAGCTCACGGGTCCGAAAGATTCCCAAAGACAGGCCACGACGCTTCAAACAATCGAATCGAAGGTTTTGCGCGCCGATAGTGCAATTGGGGTTTATCCAGCACCCGCCATCACGAATGAACCCCCGAACCGACCACCTAGTTCGGTCGATACAAATCCATTCGGAATTCACTTCGCGGTAATATTCGCCGCCGTCGCTATCGGACAACTGCTACCGGACAACGAAAAAACCGCCACTCGTGTGAGTGACGGTTCTCGGCTGGGGTGGAGCTGAGGGGAATCGAACCCCTGACCTTCTCGATGCGAACGAGACGCGCTACCAACTGCGCCACAGCCCCTTCGCCGTCATGTCGACCGGCTGGGTAACTCTAGCAAAGCCGCTTCGGGCGGCAGCTACGCGCCCTGGGCTCTGCGCATGTCCCGGTCCTCGTCACGACGTGCCTGGAACGGCTCCTCGTAGTGATCGAGATGCTCGAATTCGGGATCCTCGTCGTCGATCTCGAGCACCACCGCACCGGGGCGACGCAACCGCTGCGGGACGAGCTCGAGTTCGTCGTCGGTCTCCGATTCCACACCGAGACGGGACCGGCCCATCCGGGTGAGCCGACGTCGACGGACCTCTTCCTCGATCTGCACCTGACGACGCAGGTAGTACAGGTAACCGACGAGGACGGCGACGGACAGTCCGCACAGCCACCAGACCGTCGGAGAAATGATGAAGGCCAGAGCTGCAGTGGTGATCGCCGCGAATACCAACCCCAGAACTGCGCGCTGTCGAAACGCGTACCGCGCGGCACGGGCGATCGCATCGGCCTCGGGGTCGAAACCGCCGCGGCCGCGTCGGCGAGGGACGAAATCGTCGTCGACGACACCGGGTTCGAGCACGGGCGAACTTGCACTCGATGCCTCCGAGTCGGGTGCATCGCGCTCGAGGTCGCTGTCTGCTGCGTGAGTGTCCATCGGGTCCTCCGCGGTACCGGGTAGATCGGGTGAGTCTGGACGAACAGTCGCAATCGCGGGGCCGAAGATCTCTCGGGCCGGCGCGGAGACTCGCAGGTCGTCCTCCGGTCGCCAGTGGGGATCACTGCGGTGCCCGGTCGCGGGGCCGCGCTGCTTTCGCTTAGTGCCACCCCGATGCAGCACGCGGGTCGCGAGCGCTGCGTCGGTCGTCTGCATGATCTGCGGACGCTTGGTCATCAGCATGGGCAGAAGAACGAAGAGCCAGACGGCTACGAGACCGATCCAGATGATCGAGTTCGGCATCGGCGATGTTCTCCTCCCTGGGCAACGGTGACACTTGTGACGTCATCAGGCTATGGGGAGGAGGCGCGAGAACGATGCAGACGCGCCGACCCGAATTACACTCCTGTCACTTTGACAACATCAGACGCGGTCGGCCGTCAGGCCCACGCAGCCCGGCCCGCGCGAACCAACCGATCGACGACGGTTCCCTGCACCTCACCCGAGGTGATCGCGACGAGCTTGTGATCGCGCCATTCGCCGTCGACGTCGAGGTACTTGTAGAGCAGTCCCTCTTCGCGAAAGCCGACGTTGCGCAGCACTGCTTGGCTGGCCAGGTTCTCCGGCCGCACCGTCGCCTCGACGCGATGGAGTCCGACGGGACCGAAGCAGTGATCGAGACCGAGTGCCAGCGCCGCGGTGGCCACACCCTTGCCGTTGACCTCCTTGGAGACCCAGTACCCGATCCAGGCCGAACGCAGTGCGCCCCGCACGATGTTTCCGGTGGTGATCTGGCCACAGAATTCGCCGTCGACTTCGATGACCATCGGCAGCATGTGTCCCTTGCGCGCCTCGGACTTCAGGCCAGAGCACAAGGTCGGCCACGAGGAGATGTGGTGTCGCGAATTCCAGCTGCCCTCACCACTGGGCTCCCAGGGTTCGAGGTGGGCGCGATCCGCAGTACGAATCCGACTCCACGCGGCCGCGTCGCGCATCCGTACCGGCCGCAACGTGACAGTTCCGCCGGCCACTCGCACTGGACCCAATTTCGCCGGCCAACCTGGGTGGCTCGACCACGTTCGCGGCATCCGTCGATCGTATGCGCTGCGCGCAAGTGAGCGAAAACTCGTAGCAGAAGTCGAGGCGGGAGTGGAGCCTGCGGAACGACCGGCAGGCCCCGCGCTCACATGGCGTCAGCCTCGCTGAGCGAGGAACGAGACCTTGACTTCCTCGCCGGTTCGGATTTCGGTGACCTCGGGATCGATGACGACCAGGCAGTTCGCCTCGGCGAGCGTGGCCAACAGATGCGAGGACGATCCGGGTGCACCGCCGAGGGCCTGAACCAGGTATTCACCGGTTCCCTCGTCGCGCATGAGCTGGCCGCGGAGAAATCCCTTGCGGTCCTCGATGGAGGTGATCGGCGCGACGGTTCGGGCGGTCACGGTCCGTCGCATCGGCTGCCGTCGGCCCAGAGCGATGCGAATCAGCGGACGCACCATCACCTCGAAGACCACCAGCGCGCTGACGGGGTTGGCCGGCAACAGAAAGGTGGGTACTTCGTCGCGTCCGAGTTGACCGAACCCCTGAACGGAGCCGGGGTGCATGGCAACGCGCTCCACTTCCATGTCGCCGAGTTCGCCCAGCGCCTCACGAACGCCATCGGACGCGCCGCCGCCCACCGCTCCGGCGATGACCACGATCTCGGAACGAATCAACTGCCCCTCGACCACTTCGCGCAGTCGCTTGGGATCGGTGCTGACAATCCCGACGCGGTTGACGTCTGCTCCGGCGTCGCGCGCCGCGGCGGCCAGCGCATAGGAGTTCACGTCGTACACCTGACCGGGCCCCGGGGTCCGATCGGTGTCGACCAACTCGCCGCCCACGGAGATCACCGAGAGCCGCGGCCGCGGATGCACCAGCACCTTGTCGCGCCCGACGGCTGCGAGCAGTCCCACCTGAGCTGCGCCGATGATCGTGCCTGCGCGCACCGCCACGTCACCGGGCTGCACGTCGTCGCCGATCTTGCGGACGTAGTCGCCCGAGCGCACCGGACGGAACACCTTGACGCGGGCGCGACCGCTGTCGGTTCGATCCAACGGCAACACCGCGTCGGCCAGGGTGGGCAGCGGTGCGCCGGTGTCGACTCGCACGGCCTGACGTGGCTGCAGCCGGATGGGTTGACGCGATCCGGCGGACACCTCGCCGACGACGGGAAGCGTCAGGTCGATGCGTTCGTCGTCCTCGTTGCGCAGGTCGGTGCCCGCGGCCGCCACATCGACGCTCCGCACGGCGTAGCCGTCGATGGCTGCCTGGTCGAAACCAGGAAGGGGACGCTCGGTGACCACTTCTTCTGCACACAGCAGGCCCTGTGCTTCCGAGATGGCGACCCGAACAGGCCGTGGAGCCACCGCCGCGGCGGTCACCCTGGTCTGCTGATCTTCGACCGAGCGCATCTGGCCCTTCCTCTATGGCATCGACCCGCGATGCTATTCGTACGTGGTCAGTTCCGGTGCCCAGCTGTCGCTCAAGCGTTCGTTCAGCCATTCACGCAGCGCCGGACCGTAGTCGTCACGCTGTAGAGCAAAGTCAACCGCAGCGCGCAGGTATCCCCCGGGATTTCCGAGGTCGTGTCTCGATCCGCGGTGCACCACCACGTGGACGGGGTGGCCTTCTTCGATCAGCAGCGCAATGGCGTCGGTGAGCTGCAGCTCGCCGCCTGCACCGGGCTTGATCCGTCGCAGAGCGTCGAAGATCGCGCGGTCGAGCAGGTACCGGCCCGCGGCGGCCAGGTTGGACGGGGCGTCCTCCTGCTTGGGCTTTTCGACCATACCGGTGACCTTGAGGACGTTCGGGTTGACCGCGTCGGGCACGATCTCGACCGAGAAGACGCCGTAGGAGGAGACCTTGTCGTCGGGAACCTCGATGGCGCACAACACCGAGCCTCCGCGCTTGGCGCGCACGCGGGCCATGACGTCGAGCACACCGCGGGGCATCACCAGATCGTCGGGAAGCAGAACGGCAACGGAATCCTCGTCGTCGTCGAGAACTTCCTCGGCGCAGGCGACGGCATGTCCGAGTCCGAGCGGCTCGTGCTGAATGACCGACTGGACGTCGAGCAGACCCGGGGCAACCCGCACCTTCTCGAGCATCTCGAGCTTGCCGCTGGCCTCGAGCTTGTTCTCGAGTACGAGGTCTTCGACGAAGTGGGCGACGACGCCGTCCTTGCCTGGGGAGGTGACGATCACCAGTCGCTGTGCGCCGGAATCTGCGGCTTCGCCGGCGACGAGCTCGATACCGGGAGTGTCGACCACCGGAAGCAGTTCTTTCGGAACGGTTTTCGTGGCCGGCAGGAACCGGGTACCCATGCCCGCTGCGGGAACGATGGCCGTGCGGAAATGCACGGGCGTGGCGGCGGTCGTCGCTGTAACGGCTTCTGTCATGATGCTCACCCTATCCATGGTTTCTGGTGATCTGCTCGCCATGTGCTGCGTTTTACCCCCGAGTGCATATCGTTGAACGACAGCACAGGAAGGGAGGACGAATCGTTGTGACCGTTCCCGATTTCACGGAGAACACGCCCAAGGATCGATGGCGAAAGTATGTTCTCGCCGAACGCCGACTGCTCGACGGTGCGCAACGCGCAATGGAGTCCTCTGCACTCTGTCACGTCCTCGGTGAATTGGCTGCCGAACACCCCGTCGTCGCCGCGTACGTTCCGGTCGGCCGGGAGCCGGGTTCGATCGAGATGCTCGACGCGATGGCCGCGGCCGGGTCGGCCGTTCTGCTTCCGAGTGCGCACGAGCCGGGTCCCCTGCGCTGGGCTCGATACGGCGGGCGTGAATCTTTGGTGAAAGCCCCCTTCGGTCTGTTGGAACCGTCGGGACCGACGCTCGATCCCGACGCGGTGTCGGAGTGCACTCTGGTTCTCGTTCCGGCGCTGGCCGTGGACCGGAACGGAAACCGGCTGGGCCGAGGCGCGGGCTTCTACGATCGAACACTCGACCTGTGCAGACCCGACGCGATGCTGGTCGCGGTGGTGCGCGAGAGCGAAGTGGTCGATCGTCTACCTGCCGAATCGCACGACAGACCGGTGACACACGTGCTCACCGCCGGCGGGCTCGTACGCTTGAGTACGGAATAACGCTAGGATTCGATTCGTTGGCACTCCTGACTGTAGAGTGCTAATGCTCTCCCCAGTTTCGACAGTTTCGACGAACAGACAAGACACCGGCGGTGTTCGGCCTCGGCCAGCAGAGCGGCGAATTTCCTCGGTGACCAGCGCGGAGGAAACACGATGCCCACTTACTCATACGCATGCACCGAGTGCGACAACCGCTTCGACATCGTTCAGTCCTTCACCGACGACACACTGACGGTGTGCCCCGCGTGCTCGGGCAAGCTTCGCAAGCTGTTCAACTCCGTCGGCATCGTCTTCAAGGGCAGCGGCTTCTACCGCACCGACAGCCGCGGCGGCTCCAGCACCTCCAGCGAGGGCGCAGGCGAGAAGAAGTCCGATGCGGCGGCCACGAAATCGGACAGCAAGACCGACTCGAAGCCCGCCGAGAAGAAATCTTCGGATTCGTCGTCGTCGAGCAGTTCCTCTTCATCGTCGACCACGAAAGCTGCTGCCAGCCAGTAGTTTTCCGCTTCATCCACAGGCCGGGCCGTTATCCACAGCCCGGCCTTTTCGGTGCCTGTTCCGGCTCGGCCAGCGATACCGTTTGCGCCATGGCTGCAGGCAAGAATCGACTCGACTCGACGCTGCTCGATCGCATCACCCTGCGTCCGGCATGGGTCGGATCCACGAAATTCAGGCGCATCGCGGCCGGGGTTCTGGTCGCGGTTGCACTGGTGCTGTTCCTCGACGACGCCGCCGGCGACGACCGCGTACGGGTGATCACGGCCGGACGCGACCTGACACCCGGCACCGTACTGACGCAGGCCGATATCGCCGTCGCAGAGTGGGACGGGGCGAACGTCCCCGAGGGTGCACTCGTCGAATCCGAGGCCGTGGACGGCCAGACCCTCACCGGGCCGGTCCGTGCGGGCGAACTGCTCACCGACGTGCGGCTTCTCGGATCTCGAACAGCCACGACGACGCTGGGGACCGAGGCACGCGTCGTACCGGTACATCTCGCCGATGCCGCGGTGACCGATCTACTGCGTGAAGGTGATCGCGTCGACGTGCTGACGGTCGAGGCTCAGGACGACCCGAATGCGGTGCCCGCGGCACGGGTGCTGGCGTCGGGAGCGATGGTTGTGCTCGTCTCCGCCGACGCCGGTGGCAATCGGCAGCGAGACCGAGTCGTCTTACTGGCCCTACCGACGAACGACGCTACGGCGGTCGCGGCAGCCTCTTTGGTCAGCGCGCTCACGGTCACCCTGCACTAACGTCTCTCGAGACAGAACAAACCGAACGTTGGGAGAAGGGCTCATGCTGAAGGGCTTCAAGGACTTTCTACTCCGCGGCAACGTGGTGGACCTCGCAGTTGCCGTGGTCGTCGGCGCAGCATTCACCGCTATCGTCACCGCATTCACGACGAACGTCATCAACCCCCTTGTCGCCGCTCTCGGTGGCAGCAACGAATACGGCTTCGGGTTTCAGATCACGTCGTCGCCGGAATCGTTCGTCAACGTCGGTGCCGTCATCACCGCGGTCATCAATTTCGTCATCATCGCGGCGGTGGTCTACTTCGTGCTGATCCTGCCGGTGAACACGGCGAAGAAACGCTTCGTGAGCCAGCCGGAGAAGGAACTGAGCGACGTCGACGTGCTGGTGCAGATTCGCGACATCCTCGCGGGTGGAACCGCTGCGGGACAGAAACTGTCGACCGCAGCCGACACCACCGGCGGTAGCGGCGAGGCCATGGACGCAGCCCCGGATCTCGGCAAACATTCCAAGGACTGACGCAGGTCTGCTTCGACGAATGAATGCGCCATTCACGTTGTCTGACAGCGTGAATGGCGCATTCATTCGTTGCGGGGGTGCGACGAGGCACCACCGAGCAGAACTCAGTTGGTGAACGTCGACAGCGGAAGCGCGTCGAGTGTGATCGTGGTGCCGTCGGCTTCGCACGCCGAGGCCACGGCCGCCCCGTTGTCGACAAATGCGGTACCGGACTCACTGTCGGTGGTCGAGAGCTCCAGGGTGTCAGCAGGCAGCGCGTCGACGAAGGTCGTGAGCGCGCTGGCGACATCACCCGATGCGGTGCCGGGTAGCGCACTCAGCTTGTCGACAGCGGCTTGTTTGTCTGCAGTCCAACTGTCGATATTTTCCGCTGATCCGGGTCCCGCAGCAACCAGACCGACGAACGCGTTGTGGTCGGTGGCGAATGTAGTGCAAACGTCGGCGTTCTCGCCGGACGCCGCGGACCTGTCGCTGCTGCAACCGGCAGCCAAGCCGAGAGCGAGGATCGCCCCTGCGGCGACAACTGTGAAACGGGCTTTGGAGTGCATCTTTGTTCCAGGGCCTCTCTGTACAAGTCGATCTACCGTGTGCCGAACATAGTTCAGGCCCGCACGGAGTGATCCGTGCGGGCCTGGACTTGTGTCGATTTACAACTGGTGAAGCAATCTCACCGGGCTACAACCGATTCGGAAATCAGTTGAGGCGAACCGGGACACCGTAGGTGATGGCCGTGTCTCCGGCTGCGCTGGTCAGCGAAACGTACGGACGGATCGTGACGTTGCCCAGGATGCCGGTGGCAGTGCCGTGCAGGTTGGCGATCTGGATGGATCCGCTGGTGCCTGCTGCGTCGCCCTCAGAAGAGGTGATGTCGGCCTCGTCGTTGAGCACTGCGTATGCGCTCTCGGACTGAACGACGCCGGGGCCGTTGGACAGCGCGATGGTGCCGGTGGCCTGCGGGATCAGCTGAACGCCGACATCGAGGCCGGTGCTCGAGGTGCCGACGCCGCCGAGTTCGATCTCGGGATCCCCACCGGGCAGAACGGGGAACGTGCCGGTGACGCTGGACTCGTTGCCCGAACCGAGGTTGAACTCAGCCGAAGGCGAGGACCAGGAGACCTCGACGCCACCGTTGAGGCTCATCGGGTAGCCGATCTGGTAACCGATCTTGAGGGTGCCCTCGAAGTCGTCGGCCGAGGGGCCCTGGACGTCGTAGGATGCGCGGCCGTTGGCGAACCACTCACGAGTGAGCGGGTTGCCGTCGAGCGGAGCGACACCGTTGATGAAGGTGTCGGACAGCGTCACCGTGACGGTGTTGCCGTCGGCGTCGACGATCGAGTTGGAGCTGTCGACAGCGGCTGAAGCGGTTCCGGTACCGAGCACCAGGCCGACTAC
>NZ_NOZF01000035.1:0-26973 GCF_002258565.1 Rhodococcus sp. 05-2254-6 | reverse complement strand
GGGAATCGGCGTCTTCAAGTACTTCGCCGCGTTGGCCTCGGGGGCCGATGCCACCGACGAGGAGTTCTTCGTTCTCGTCGGAGTGTGGGGACGAGCGCTGCTGCTGGTGGTGTTCTTCGTACTGTTCCTCCGAGCTCGGATGCGGGTTCCGTTCCCGGGCGAAACCGACCAGGCGTCTGTATCATCGCCCCGACCAGCAACGATATCGCTGACAACATCACCGGGGCAGTAGCACGTAGGGCGGGGCGGGGACATGACACAGGTGTCGCAATCGCAGGAGAACACCGAGAAACGAACCACCGATGTACGACGCGTCGGCCTCGTCGAGGACCACGAATCGGTAGCGCTCGTCCCCACACTCCGACGAGAACGAAGAACTCCTCGTCGGTGGCATCGGCCCCCGAGGCCAACGCGGCGAAGTACTTGAAGACGCCGATTCCCATCGACAGATCGACGACCAGATACGCGGCGACGAGCCCCCACGGGACCCGAAGCAGCACCAGAAAGGGCAGCAGCCACAGCGTGTACTGGGGCGAGTGCACTTTGTGCAGCAGCATGAAACCGCACAGCATCGATCCGCTGACCGCGACCCACGGGTACGTCCCGACGACCTTCGCGCGACGCCATCCGAGCCACAGCGCGAGAGCGAACGCGGCGAACACCAGCAGCGGCGACGCCACGTCGACCACGTTCTGGAAGGAGGCCTCGGCCTCGGCGTAGGCATCGGGATTCATCTGGTCGTTGATGTAGAAGTGGCGCAATCCCCAGTACCAGATGGAGTTGGTCGTCAGGTCTGCCTGCCGCAGCGACTGGAATGTGAAGGACGCCCGCCATCCTTCGTAACCGAGCACCGCGAACGGCAGATTCACTGCGACGACCGTGCCGATGGCAGCGCCGGCCACCATCAGGCCGCCGCGGATGTCCCAGCGAGCTCGGACGGTGTCGGCGGACTCACGTCCATCGATGCCGCCGGTGACGACGTACGCGATCAGGGGCAACACGAATGCTCCCGGGTAGAGCTTGAGGCAGAAGCCGACGGCCAGCAGCACCGAGGCGAGAATCGCCTTGCGTCGCAGCGGCATCGGCAGCGTCATGACGAATATCGCGCCGACGGCGGTGGCCACGACGGGAAGCTCCCAGTTGTGGAAGGCGTACATCACCAGAGGCGGGCCGATCGACCAGAGCAAGGCGGGCCAGCCTGCCATCCGGCCGAGCATCCAGGCGGTGAGCAGACCGAACGGCGCGAGAATCAACGCCGAGGTCAACAGGAACTGTGCATCGGTGTGGGCCGGAATGGCTCCGAGCCACATCAGCAATCCACTGAGGACCGGGTACTCCACCGTTCCGCCCGTGAGGATTCCGTCGCTGGTGATGGCCCCGTGAATGTACGGAAAGATGTGATTGTCGATGTCTCGGCCGAGCCACAGGAATTGGATGTCGGAGTAGCAGACCGAGGAATCCTTGATGGCGTCGAACATCGTGCTGCGACCGGAGGCGTCGAACGGCGCGACCGCGCATCGGGCCTTGTTCAGGTAACCCAGAATCAATCCCACCGCAGCCATCGCGACGACCACGACGACCGTCATCGGATTGGCGCGGACCCCGGATCGCATGGTGCAAGACTATGACGCGCGAACGCCGGACCGTGCGCCCGACGCGAATTAGCAGGTCAGGGCCCGCCTCGTGTATCTTCGAGGGGTTGCTGACGCAACGACCCTCCTGCCACGGACAGTCCGTGGCCGTTTTCACTAGTCCACAGGAGGTGATGAGGTCTTATGCGTCATTACGAATTGATGGTCATTCTCGACCCCAATCTGGACGAGCGCACTGTCGCTCCGTCGCTCGATACGTTCCTCAACGTCGTTCGCAAGGATGGCGGCACCGTCGACAAGGTCGATGTGTGGGGCAAGCGTCGTCTGGCCTACGAAATCCTCAAGCATGCCGAGGGCATCTACGCCGTTGTGAACCTCAACGCCGAGCCTGCCACGGTCAGCGAGCTGGATCGTCAGCTCGGACTCAACGAGTCCGTTCTGCGCACGAAGGTCCTGCGACAGGGCAAGTAATTGTCGTTGCCCGCCTCTAGGCTGGCATCTACAACGCTTACTACTGAAAGAGGAACCATGGCAGGCGAGACCGTCATCACCGTCATCGGAAACTTGACGGCTGATCCAGAACTTCGATTCACCCCCGCCGGTGCGGCGGTTGCCAACTTCACGGTTGCATCCACCCCGCGCACATTCGATCGTCAGACGAACGAGTGGAAAGACGGCGACGCGCTCTTCATGCGCTGCAACATCTGGCGCGAGGCAGCGGAGAACGTTGCCGAGAGCTTGACCCGAGGCTCGCGAGTGATCGTGAGCGGACGGCTGCGGCAGCGCTCGTACGAGACGCGTGAAGGTGAGAAGCGGACAGTCGTCGAGCTCGAAGTCGACGAGATCGGACCTTCACTTCGCTACGCCACCGCAAAGGTCAACAAGGCCAATCGCGGTGGAGGTGGCGGCGGAGGCGGCTTCAACTCCGGCTCCGGCTCCGGTTCCTCCGGCGGATCGGGCGGCGGCCGCTCGAACTCCTCGTCCAACTCCGGTTCCGGCGGAGACGATCCCTGGGGCAGTGCCCCGGCGGCGTCGGGCTCCTTCGGCGGACGTGGCGGAGACGAAGAGCCACCGTTCTAGATCCTTCGATCGAGAACAACCAGATGTAACGGAGAAAGACCCATGCCCAAACCGCCATTGCGCGACAAGGTGCTCAAGAAGAAAGCGTGTTCCTTCTGCAAGGAAAAGAACACGTCGATCGATTACAAGGACACGACGTTGCTGCGTAAGTACGTCAGCGATCGCGGAAAGATCCGCGCTCGCCGTGTCACCGGCAACTGCGTCCAGCATCAGCGTGACGTGGCCGTTGCCGTGAAGAACTCGCGTGAGGTAGCACTGCTGCCTTACGCCGCGACGGCTCGATAGAAAGGGCGATTGGTATGAAACTGATCCTCACCGCTGATGTGGACAACCTCGGTGCGCCTGGCGACACCGTAGAGGTCAAGGACGGCTACGGCCGTAACTTCCTGCTGCCCCGCGGATTGGCCATCCAGGCCACCCGTGGCGCTCAGAAGCAGGTCGACGGCATCCGCCGCGCTCAGGAAGCTCGTGCCGTCCGCGGCCTCGAGCACGCCAACGAGCTCAAGCAGGCCATCGAAGGCCTCGAGGCCGTCACGCTGTCCGTGAAGACCGCGGGCGACTCGGGCAAGCTGTTCGGCTCGGTCACCGCGTCGGACGTCGCTTCTGCTCTGAAGGCTGCCGGTGGCCCGGTCGTCGACAAGCGCAGCATCGATCTGCCGAAGGCTCACGTCAAGAGCACGGGCAAGCACGACATCGTCGTGAACCTGCACCCCGACGTGACCGCGAAGTTCAAGCTGGAGGTCGTCGGAAGCTGATTTCAGCTTTCGGCCCGTTTCGGTCGAACAAAGCCCCACGAACCCTGGGTTCGTGGGGCTTTTTCGTGTCTTCTCACAAAGATCAACTGTCGCAATGGGTTCCGATTTGTGAAGCATCTCTCTTCAAAGGTTCGTGAGCAAAGCTTTGCGTAGTCTTTAGGCGGGGCGACATCGAACATCATCACCAACTGGATCCACCCGACCTGACGCCTAGACGCCCGGAGGAACGCTGCCGTGACCACGACCGTGGAACCCGATTCCGACCCCAGTCCCGAGACCCGACCCGAGCCGCAGTCTCGCGTCGGGTCGATCCTGAAGTACGACGTACCGGCCTCGTTGGTCGTCTTCCTTGTGGCAGTACCGCTTTCGATCGGTATCGCCGTCGCCTCCGGTGCCCCGATCATGGCCGGCCTCATTGCCGCCGTGGTCGGCGGAATTCTCGCCGGCATACTCGGCGGATCACCGTTGCAGGTCAGTGGGCCCGCCGCGGGACTGACCGTGGTGGTTGCCGAGCTCGTCAATCAATTCGGTTGGGGCGTAACGTGTGCCATCACGGTGCTGGCCGGTGCGGTGCAGATACTGCTGGGAATGAGCCGGATTGCCCGCAGTGCGCTGGCCATCTCTCCCGTGGTGGTGCACGCCATGCTGGCAGGAATCGGTATAACCATTGCGCTGCAACAGATTCACGTACTTCTCGGCGGTGAATCCGAAAGCTCCGCAGTTCAGAACGTCCTCGCCATTCCCACATCGGTCGCCAACGGCCAATGGCCGTCGATCATCGTCGGCGGAATCGTGGTCGTGCTCATGTTCGGCTGGCCGCGATTGGCTGGAGTGTCGGGCGTGATGGCAAAGATCACGAAGGTGCCGGCTGCGCTGGTCGCGGTGGTCACCGCTACCGCGGTCTCGATCTTCTTCTCCCTGGATGTCGAGCGAATCGAGTTGCCCGGCAACCTGATCGAATCGCTGAGCTTTCCGATCATGCCCGACGGGCAGTGGAGCGCTTTCGCGACCGGCGTCATCACCATCGCGTTGATCGCCAGCGTCGAGAGTCTGCTCTCCGCGGTGGCAGTCGACAAGATGCACAGCGGTGAGCGCACCAACTTCGACCGGGAACTGATGGCTCAGGGCGCGGGCAACATGGCCTCCGGTGCCATCGGCGGTCTGCCGATCACCGGCGTGATCGTGCGCAGTGCCACCAACGTCAAGGTCGGTGCCAAGTCCCGTGCGTCGGCGATTCTGCACGGCGTGTGGATTCTGATCTTCTCGGTGCTGTTCATCTCGATCGTCGAATTGGTTCCGTTCGCCGCACTCGCCGGATTGCTGGTGATGATCGGTGTGCAGCTGATCAAGTTGGCAGACATAAAGATCGCCAACAAGACCGGAGACATCGCGGTCTATGCAGTGACGGTTGTAGGCGTGGTGGCACTCAACCTGCTCGAGGGTGTGCTGATCGGTTTGGCACTGTCGATCGTTCTCGTGCTGCGCCGTGTGGTGTGGGCAAAGGTTCGCGCAGAGGAGACGGTCGACGGCACCTGGCGCGTCACGACCGAGGGGTCGTTGAGCTTCCTTGCGCTCCCTCGATTGACACACGTACTGTCCACCGTCCCCGCAGGCACCGTCGTCACCGTGCATCTGGGAGTGGATTTCCTCGATCATGCGGTGCACGACGCTCTGAACGAGTGGATCCGTCAGCACGAACTCGGCGGCGGCACGGTGAGAGTCGAGGAAGTGGGCACGGCGTCGATGGCAGCTGCTGCCGAGGGGCCGCCCAAGCGCGGATCTGCGACGGTACGCAGCTCGTTGGCACCGTGGCGGGCATGGCAGCTGAAAAGCGATGTGACACAGAATGAGTCACCCGTAGCGCTGCGGGCGGTCCTCAGTGGCGTAGCCGAGTATCACCGCACCCACGCCCCCAATATTCGACCGCACCTCGAGGGTTTGACCGAATCTCAGGATCCCGACACCCTGTTTCTGTGCTGCGTGGATTCGCGCGTGATGCCGAACACGATCACCAGTAGCGGACCGGGCGATCTGTTCACGGTCCGAAACATGGGCAATCTCGTTCCTGCCCAGGGGCAGGACTGCTCGGTGGAGGCAGCGCTGGCCTTCGGTGTCGATCAACTGGGTACCTCGTCGGTGGTGGTGTGCGGACACTCGGGCTGCGGTGCCATGAAGGCGGTGCTGAGTGGACCGGAGAACGCCGCGGACGAGTCGGTGGCGGAATGGCTGGGTCATGCCATGACGAGCCTGGATGCGTACCGCAGCGGGCACGTGGTGGGCCGTCAGGCGGCAGAGCTCGGCTTCGGGGAGGCGGACCAACTCGCGATGGTGAACGTGGCGGTGCAGTTGCAGACGCTCACCCGTCACCGGGTCGTCGGCCGAGCCAATGCCGAGGGGCGGTTGCGCATCACCGGACTGTTCTTCGACATTCCCACGGCACGAGTGCTTCAGATCGGTACCAAGGAGGTCACCGTGCTGGACCCGGCGATGTGCCCGCAGGAGCTCGGTAGCTGAGCTTTCGTCAACAGTGTCGAGGGGCCCGATTCCCAGCGTGGAATCGGGCCCCTCGCGCGCAAACGGGACACTGGTCTGTTTCTGTGAGTCATCCCAGCCACTGTGACCTGGTTCACCCCCGGGTTCACCTGGTATTTACTCAACACGCCCGAGCTGTCAATTCGGCCGACACGCCGATCCAGAATCGATGCACAGGAAGAAAACTTTATGTACATGCCCTGACCTGCCGAAAAGACCGAAACTTGGAAAGTTATACCCAGGTTATCCCCAGACGGTCAACACGGTTGTTCAAGACCATCCACATTTCGTGCACAGGTTCATCCACAGGCCGTGTTGTGACTCCTGCCGATAGCGCTTAACGTCCGTGCAGCGTCTCTCTCGATGCCGTGCAGCGGCGACGGGACAGTGCGAATCCGGTGCCGAAAAAGCTTGTCGGTGCCCGGGGGTAGAACTTGCTACACAGCACCGCCGGGTGACACCCGACGATGCCGACGACAATGGGGAGAGGACGGCCGGTTCGCGTGGCAGTTGTGGACGATCGAGGACAGTCCGACTACTCCGGCCCCTCGTCCAGCGAGGGGCCCGGCGAGGATTTCGGTCGCCAGCCCCCACAGGACATGGCCGCGGAACAGTCCGTTCTGGGCGGCATGCTGCTGAGCAAGGACGCCATCGCAGACGTGCTAGAGGTGCTTCGTCCCGGCGATTTCTACCGGCCGGCCCACCAGAACGTGTACGACGCGATCCTCGACCTCTACAGCCGCGGTGAGCCTGCCGACCCGGTGACCGTATCGGCCGAGCTGGATCGTCGCGGGGAACTCAAGCGCATCGGCGGCCCGCCGTACTTGATCACCCTCACCCAGACCACGCCGACGGCAGCCAATGCCGGGTACTACGCCGAGATCGTCGCGGAGAAGTCGATTCTGCGCAGGCTCGTACAGGCCGGTACCCGCATCGTGCAGTTCGGTTACGCCGGAGCAGACGGGCAGGACGTCGCCGAGGTCGTCGACCGCGCGCAGGCCGAGGTGTACGAGGTCACCGAGCGCCGCACCTCCGAGGACTTCCTCCCCCTCGAGGAACTCCTGCAGCCCACGATGGACGAAATCGACTCCATCGCCAGCCGCGGCGGCATATCCCTTGGCGTACCAACAGGATTCGCCGAACTCGACGAAATCACCAACGGCTTGCACCCGGGTCAGATGATCATCGTGGCGGCGAGGCCTGGCGTGGGTAAGTCGACCCTAAGTATGGATTTCATGCGTTCGTGCTCCATCAAGCACGGCATGCCCAGTGTCATCTTCTCTCTGGAGATGAGTCGCACCGAGATCGTCATGCGACTGTTGTCCGCCGAGGCGAAGATCAAGCTCGGCGACATGCGTTCGGGAAAGATGACCGACGACGACTGGACCAAGCTGGCCCGCCGAATGAGCGAGATCAGCGAAGCGCCGTTGTTCGTCGACGATTCTCCGAACCTGACGATGATGGAAATCCGCGCCAAGGCCCGTCGCCTCAAACAGCGCAACGGCCTGAAACTCATTGTGGTGGACTACCTTCAGCTGATGTCGTCCGGTAAGAAGGTCGAATCTCGTCAGCAGGAGGTCTCGGACTTCTCGCGTCAGCTCAAGCTGTTGGCGAAGGAACTCGAATGCCCGGTGGTCGCGGTCTGCCAGCTCAACCGTGGTCCTGAGCAGCGAACCGACAAGAAGCCGATGGTGTCCGACCTCCGTGAGTCCGGCTCACTCGAGCAGGACGCCGACATGGTGATTCTGCTGCACCGCCCCGACGCGATCGAGCGCGACGACCCCCGCGGCGGTGAGGCCGACTTGATTCTCGGCAAGCACCGTAACGGTCCGACCGCGACAATCACCGTGGCACACCAGCTTCACCTGTCCAGATTCGTGGACATGGCGCGGGGCTAGTTGGATCGGTCGGCCGACCGCAGATCTTTGGTCAGTGCGGTCCACACGTCGATCAGGCCGGGGTGAGGACGGCGCAGCCAAGCGGCGGCCGCGTCGTCTATGCAGAGGAAGAAGAGTGTGAACGTGTCCGACCCGTCGGGATTCCTTGTCCCGCCGCTACCGGCCAGCAGTTCGTTTCCTGCCGGCATGTCATGTTCGACTGTGTCGAGTACGTCCGCGCGAGTCCAGTTCGTGCGGAGTGGTCCAGGAATTCTCAGTGTGGGCGCGCCGGGAAACGGAGTCGCCTCGACAATCCTGATGTCGCGCAGATGAATTCCGTCCGGCCGGAAGGTTCCGCGAATGGCTACCAGGTTGCCGGCCGCGGAGGCATCGAGATCGGAGCCGTTCAACGGTAGCCGCGCCACACTCGAGGATTCCGCTGCCCGATCGGGAGTATCGGGTTCGATGAACAGCGAACCATCGGAGTCCGCCACCAGTGTGCCTCGCCCGATAACGAGGTCGCCGACGGCGACGACGAGGTGCTCCAGATCCATGGACCCGAGTCTGTGCTCGATCGGCGTCGACCGTCAACGGTCTGCAACCCCACAGTCCGGTGCAACACCGGCAGCTATCAGCCTTCGCTCTTGTGCGAACAGGGGTTGAACAAACCTATCGTTCGGTTTATGGTGACGCCACCGATCCGATGAGAGGCCGAACATGAAATCGAACCGCGTACGCACCCTGGTCGTATCCAGCTTCGTCGCTTTGGCGATGTTGAGCGCAGCCCCGTCCGCATCGGCTGCTCCCAGCGACCCGACGCCACCGACGTTCGGATCGTCGGGTCTGACCATCGAGCAGGTCGACGACATCATTCGAATCTTCCTGCCGGGCCACTGCACGGTCATGGGAAGTGTCGGTTGCAGCACCCCCGCCGCACTTCTCGGCTGACCTGAGCTCCGATGTCTCAGAACAACTCTCGCTCTGTGCACCTGCGCGGACAGCATCTCTGAGGTCGAGAACCAACACCAACGGCGCTGGTCCAACGCTGGGTCGCGTATTCTCGCTGTGAATCAACCGAGCACCTGACGCCGTATTCGACGAAAGTGATCCATGCCAGAGGACCAGAACGTAGACGTTCCACCGAATCGCCTCTCGATCGATCCGCGGAGCCCCTTCTACAACGAAGAAGTTCTTCAGCGGGACGTGGGTATTCGCTTCAATGGCGTCGAGAAGACCAGTGTGCGCGAATACAACGTGACCGAGGGTTGGGTCCGAGTCGAAGTCCCTACCGCGAAGGATCGCTTCGGAAATCCCATGCTCGTCAAGCTCAAGGGCACGGTCGAACCGTATTTCCGCGGCGCGAAGTAGCGGATTAGGTACCGAGCACATCGCCCTCGCGTTCGGGCGCTACTGATCAGATTCGGTATCGGATCAGTCGTGAGCTGTTGCCCACCACCGCGACCGAGGATGCGTTGTGCAGGATCGCGGCGAGCACCGGAGACAGTGCTCCACCGGCGCTGACGACGAGGCCCAGTGCATTCACAGCGATCGACATTCCGTAGTTCTGCCGGATGACCGACACCGAATGTCGGCCGAGATCGCGAACGTCGAGCAACCGTGTCAGGTCGTCGCTGGCCAGAGCTACATCGGCCGTCTCGACGGCAACATCGGTGCCCGCCAAGCCCATTGCGATTCCGATATCCGCGACGGCGAGGGCGGGAGCGTCGTTGGTGCCGTCTCCGACCATCGCGACGACGTAGCCCTCTTCTTGTAGCTTGCGGACGGCTTCGAGTTTGTCGTCGGGCATCACCTCGGCTCGCCACTCGGCAATGCCCAGTTCGGCGGCTACGGCCGCAGCGGTCTCGGGGTGATCTCCGGTGAGCATGATGATGCGTTCCACGCCGTCGGCGCGAAGGGCGTTCAGTACTTCCAGGGCATTCGACCGAACCTCGTCGCGCAGGCTGATCAACCCGACCAACACCCCGTCGACTGCGAGCAGCAATGGAGTCTCGGCCTGACGCTGAAGTCGCGAAACCCAGTCGGCCGCATACTCGGACACAGCGACGTTCTCGCCGCGCAGCAGTGAAGGACTGCCCAGCAGCAACGTCCGGCCGTCAGCGACGGTGCGCATACCGAGACCGACGAGTACCTCGCACTCCTCGTGCGGAGGAATGACGATATGGCGTTCTTCGGTGCTGCGAATCACGGCCTCGGCCAGCGGATGCCGAGAGTGGATCTCGGAACTCGCGGCATACGCCAGCACCTGTTCCGGCTCCCAATCGTCCTGAAAGGACACGACATTGGTGACGACGGGGCGTCCGACAGTGAGGGTTCCGGTCTTGTCGAACACGAAGGCGTCGACCCTGCCCGCTTGTTCCAGATGCGATCCACCCTTGATGAGAATGCCTCGGCGAGCACCGTTTCCGATAGCGGCGCTGATGGCCGTCGGAGTCGACAACCCCACCGCGCACGGACATGCGACGAGCAGCATGGTCATCGCTCGTCGGACATCGCGGGTGACCACGAGCGTGAGAGCCGACAGGATGAACGACGCGGGTACGAACCGGCGTGAGAAGTTCTCTCCCACAGTCTGAATCGGGGCGCGGTCTTCCTGCGCTTCCTCGACACGGGAAATGATGCGGCCGATCGTCGTATCGCGGCCCACCGCAGACGCGCGGATGACGATGCGGCCACGAACCACGACGGATCCGGCATGGATGCGATCGCCTGCAACGATCGATACCGGCAGTGTCTCACCGGTGATCGCCGACTGGTCGACCACCGCGTCCCCGTCGACGACGGTCCCGTCCACCGGAACGCCGACGTGATCGTGCACGACGACCTCGTCGCCGATCTCCAGCCGATCGACGTCCACGGAGATCTCGGAACCGTCGGGTAGCCGGATCCATGCGGTGTCCTGCGTGCCGGTCAGGAGATCGGAGATTGCCCGACGAGTGCGCTTGAGGGTCAGCTCCTGCAGGTACTCGCCGATGTTGAGCAGCCACAGCACGGTCAGGGCAACGACATTCTCGCGGAGTACGAGACTTGCCACAGTGGCAGCGCTGACGAGCGCGTCGGTGCCGGCGGACCGGTTTCCGGCCAGCGAGCGCAGCGCTCCCTTCAGGAACGGATAGCCGGTGAAGATGGTGGCTCCGGTGGCCACGACACGGCTGGTGGGGCCGAGGATGGGTGGCCGCCGGAAGGCGTAGCGACGGAAGCCGAGCAGGACCAGCGCGGCCCCGCCGATGGTCATGCGCAGGACGTCGCCGTTGTTGACGTCCGCAGACCGTGGGCTACGGACTGGTACGAGTCCCCAGTCGGTGGTGCGACCGGCGTTCACTGCGTCGAACAACTCGGCCCGGTCGATGCGGGAGCGGGAGTACCAGACCACAACCGACGCGGTGCGGGGATACGCGTGGACGGCCCGGACGCCGCGAATCTTGTCGACGTGGTCTTCGACGGCAACCGCGCGCCCCGGACTGGACCGCAGCCAGTCGACGCGGAGCCGCATGCGGCCGGCTGCGTCGGACAGGATTTCGATGCCATCCGCGCGGTCGGGAACCGCATCGAGCGAGTGTTCGACGAGCGTCGTCATAATCGGCGTGCTGTCGCGGTCAGTGCGAGTGGCCGTGGCCGACTTCGGTGGCCGAGGGTGGCGGTACCTCTTCGCCGAGTCGGTCGCGTGCCTCCGCAACGACATCGGACACGGCCAAACGCGCTGATTCGGCGTGAATTTCGGCTTTTCGTGCGGCGCGGAGACCGAGTTCGGTTGCCGATACCGCAGCCTTGCGGACGGGAGCCTTGTCGTACAGCTTCTTGGCACCGTTGTATGCGGCGACGCCGACTGCGCCTGTTACGACCGTCGATACTGCCTTCGCGACGATGATCGGAAACGCCATGTTGTAGCTCCTCGAATTCGAACCTGACCCACTTATTGGGAATCGTATTCGTTTTGTTCGGCTGTGGCGACTTCCGGGGTCGCGGGAAGCATCATCGGATCGGCATCGTGGTGCGGAACGCTCTGGTCACGTAGGGAAGGTCGATCGTCGTCGAGCCGTTCAGGCCCAGTTCGTCGAACAGTGCGGCGAGTTCCTGGTCGATGCGGTTGCGCTCATCGGCGGTGGCAGTGATGTAGAAGCTGCGCGACCGAACCAGGTCGGTCAGCTGGGACCGAGTCACAGTCCGCGACCACGCCCACCGCTTTTCGTCGAGCTGATGGAACGGTTCTGCGATCGGCGGTGGACCGTCGTCGAACATGGTCAGGGCTCCACCACGCGAGACCACCGAGTTCAGTCGCCGAACCCACGGCTGCGATTCGTCGCGAAGGTTCCAGATCAGTCCCAGGGTGCCGCCCGGGAGAAGGACCCGGCCGATCTCGCGTGACGCGGCCACTGGCTCGACCCAGTGCCAGGCCTGTCCGAGCAGGACGGCATCCACGCTTCCGTCTTCCAACGGGAGGGACTCGGCAGTGCCGACGTGTGCGGAAACGCCGGGCACTGCGTCGCGCAGGGCGTCGAGCATGGCGGGATCAGGGTCGACGGCGACGGCATCGCACCCTGCAGCGACGATGATGCGGGTGAGCTTGCCGGTGCCGGCTCCGACGTCGGCGACAAGAGGACGCCTGCCGACCTCGAGAACGGGTTCCAACAGCCACTCGACCGCGGCTGACGGGTACTCGGGGCGAGCAGATTCGTACACGTCGGCGACGGTCCCGAACGACGTCGAGCTGTTATCTCGGCTAACCATATAGCCAGGTTACATCTCCTGCGTCAGTTCAGTTCGAGTTCGTAGTAGAGAGCCTTCGGTCCCTCGCCGCGGCCTTCGTGGCAGTCGAACCCACGCTTTTCGTATACGTGTCGCGCCGCCTCGTCGTCCTCTGAGGTATTGAGGTCCATGTAGGTGGCACCCCTGCCGCGCGCGTGCTGGATGACGTCATCGAGAAAGGTTGTGCCGTAGCCCTTCCCGCGAAGACCGGGCTGGATGTAGAACTCGGCCAGGTAGGCCTCGAGGTCTGCGCTCAGCGTACCGGTCCGGAAGCGCAGTACCGCAACACCGATGGCGGGAGTCCCGAACGTCAGCACGCTGGTGTCGCCGGACTTCACCAGAGTGTCGAGATGTGCTGCAAGCCAGTCGGGCTCGGGCACCGGGTAGTCGTACTCGCGATTGAAATCGATCAACAGCTTCGCAGCCTCGATGAATTCGGCGGCATCCTGGACGGCACGTGTACCGCTGACCGATGTCATCGACTTCTCCCCCGTAAGTGATCCGGTTGAACGAGATTCTTGGCGTCGAGCAGACCGAGGCCGGGATGCATCTCTCGCAGCGCTTTGATGGCGTGGACAGTTCTGCCGGATTCTGCGACCACCGCGTCGACATCCTCGGCGGGTACGGCCTCGGGCCCGATCTTCTCCGGGGACGTCCGGGGCCGGCTCTCTCCGAACCAGATGAACGGACCGGCTACAGCCAGCACAACCAGCTTCGACCAGTTCCAGGCAGAAGGATCGGACACAAGGTCGCTGATGGTCATGATCGCGAGCGCAGCCAGCAACGCGGCAAGCCCGTATCGCTTCCAGGGGCGTTCTTCGGCCTTCATGCCTTTCATGCTGTCACCGCACCCCGGTATGGGCAACGACTCAGCGTCGCAATTCGGTACCGCCCGTCAACCGTCGTACACCTCCGTGGTGATGCAGAAGGGGTGTCCGGCAGGGTCGAGGAGAACGCGCCAACGGGGGTCAGGCTGGTCCGTCGCCTCGGTCGCTCCGCATTCGACTGCGTAGGAAACAGATCCCGCGAGGTCCCCTCCCGCGTCCAGGTCGAAGTGCACGATCGAAGTCGACGGCCACACGGGCGGAATGTAGTTCGCTACTTTCTGCGCAACGATGTTCAGGCCTGCCTGCGTGCGTATGCCCGAGCTCGACGGGTTCTCCCACAACAACTCTCCACCGAGTAGGGCGAGGTAGAAGCGAGCCAGCTCTGCCGGCTCGGCGCAGTCGATGGACGTCCCCGCTACAGCGAGGTGTGTTCGCGGCATGTCTGGAGACTACGGGCGGTGGTGCGCTCAGTGTCCACAATTCCGCTCGAGAATCTGGAAAGCGCATAGGAGCACAAATGTTGGACACCCACCGCACCACCCACTTCTGCCTTGACCTCGAGTGCACTCGAGGTTGCAAGGTGGGGTCATGCAGAGGACTTACGACGAGTTGCCGCAACTCATGACATTGATGACGGGCGACGAAAAGCACAGCACCAGTGCCACTTCGACGCTGGATGTGTTGTGGGTGCTGTACTCCGACATAGTGCGGCTCGATCCTACGAATCCCGATGACCCGAATCGTGATCGGTTCTATCTGTCCAAGGGGCATGGCCCGATGGCGTACTACGCCGTGCTCGCGGCACGTGGATTCTTGACGCCCACCGAGCTCGCGTCGTTCGGCAGCTACCACTCTCCGCTGGGTAATCATCCGGACCGCACGCTCGTTCGCGGGGTCGACATCGGATCCGGATCGCTCGGTCATGGTCTGGCGCTGGCCGCTGGAACTGCTGTCGCGCTGCGGATTCAGAAGCGCATTGCCCGAGTCTTCGTACTGATCGGCGACGCGGAACTCGACGAGGGCAGCAATATGGAGGCCATCCAATTCGCTGCGCGGTCCAAGTTGGGCAATTTGACCGCCGTGGTGATCGACAACGATTCTGCCGGTCTGGGTTGGCCCGGAGGTATCGCCTCGCGGTTCGCCGTCGAGGGGTGGCTCACCTCTGACGTCGACGGTCGAGACCACAGTGCTCTTCGCCAGGCGTTACTCACCGATCACGCAGGCCGTCCGCACGTGATGGTCGCTCACGTCGAAAAGAAGGAGAGCCGATGAGTGCATCGCTGGATCAACGCGAGTACTTCTACAGTCTGGTACCCCAATTGTTGGCGCAGACCGAGCGAACAGCGTTGGTGCTGGCGGAGATCGGAGCCGGGTATCTCCAACCGCACCTCACCCCCGATATTCGATCGCGGGTGATCAACGTCGGGATTCGAGAGCAGGCGATGATCGGTGTCGCCGGTGGTCTGGCCCTGGCCGGAATGCGGCCGATCGTGCATACCTTCCCGCCGTTTCTGATCGAGCGACCCTTCGAGCAGGTGAAGCTCGATCTGGGGCACCAGGGCGTCGGTGCCATCCTGGTGAGCTCGGGCGGGTCCTACGGATGGCCGCAGGGCGGCGAGACACATTTCGGTCAGCGAGATGTCGCACTCCTCGACACGCTGGGCGAGTGGACGGTCCACATCCCCGGTCACGTAGACGAGGTCGAGTGGATGCTGCACAGCGCGGCGGCCACCGACGATCGCGTGTACATCAGGCTCGACGGGGTGTGCAACGATCGCCCTTACGGACGGTCCGACGGGATGTTCACCGTTCTGCAGCAGGGCAATTCGGGAACCGTCATCTCCGTCGGGCCCATGACCGATCGGGTGCAGAACGCGGCCGAAGGCCGCGACCTGACGGTGCTGCATGCGTCGACGATCAGGCCCTTCGACAGTGCCACTCTACGAGAGAGGCTGACGGCGCCGGACATCCTGATCGTCGAGCCGTATCTCGCGGGAACGTCTGTGCTGCAGGTTGATCGAGCCTTGGCCGATGTGCGTCATCGGGTGTCGGGAATCGGGGTGGAGCCCGGAGAGCGTCGCAAGTACGGCACAGTGGCCGAACACGATCGGGCCAACGGCCTGGACGTCGAAGGGCTGTCCCGATCGATGGACGACTTCTTCGGCTGATCAGCCCTGGCGTCGTTCGTATCTGCTCTTGGCAACGTTGTAGGCGGAGTCCAGTAGTTCCCGAACGTGTGTCTCGGTCTGCGCCGACGGGTTGACCACCGAAAGCCAACCGGCGGTGCCGTACTGAGGGTGGGCGGCGATGACGTCGTCGCTGTCGGCCTGGGGTGCGTGGGCCGCTTCGCGGGGCGGCATTCCCAGAATCCTCTCGAAATCCTGCTTTCCTGCAACGATATTGACGCGGAACGCGCCTGGCCTGTTCAGTTGGGACAATTCGTCACCCGGATAGTTCTTGGTCACGATGGTTGCGAACGGCTGCGTCGTCGGGATCGTCCCGTCGGGTGAGTAGTAAAAGAACGCATCGCCCCAAGCAAGTTCGGGAGTTCCATCACCCTCTCGTGGGCGCTGCGTCACGGTGCCCTCGAAGCTGGCGACCACGTTCACGATGTCGTCGAGTGTCATTCATCGATCGTCACATGTTCGGCAGCTTCTGCCCAGAGTTCAGCCCACTTTGTAGGTACCCCGCTCGAGTGCAGAGTCAGGCCTTCGCGGTGGAGATCGCGCGGCCGATGATCTGTTCGATTCCGTAGATGTCGTCGGAGTCTCGTGGTGCGTAGAGGAAGACGTAGGTCTCGGGTAACCCGAGGACCGGGCGTCCGGCCAAGGGGTGCAGTTCACCCCACCCGGCGGAGATGACGGTCTGGGCGTCGTCCGGCTGCATCACCACGTGCATCGAGCCTTCGCTCTCGTGTACGTGCAGAACTTCGCCCTTCGTTCGCGATATCCACGGCGCGGCAGCGTTGATGTCCGAGACGTACAGCGCGTCGCCTCGTCGCTCGAATCGACTGCGCTCCATGTGAAACGGCGATTCCGATCCGGCGTATTCGTTGACGGCGGCAGTCAGACGCTCGATCGAAGCAGGGGTACCTCGATCGGTGAGTTGGCGATGAGGAATGGGGTGCGGCGCGATCGCCGGCCGAGTCCCGGGGCGCTGTTCGAGATACCAGTGCAGCCCAGGACTCGATGTGCCGGCGACCGTCAGTGGATCGCGTCGAGCAAGTGGCCTCAGGGCAGTGGTGATCAGCCAGCCGCCCACGTTCGCGGGAAGTCCGCCCGGCCCCAGTTCCATCCACGCGGCGTAGTCGTTCTTGACGTTCTGCACAGTCCCCCCAGGTCACGTCGTTCAGTGACAACGTAGCCCGGAGGGGCCTGTCGTGGGTAGCTCTCTCAGGCCGGGCAGCTCACGGTGTAGGTCCAGACGGTGCCGACCGGTCCGGTGACGCGCACCAGAACATTGGTTGCGGCGCCGGGCGGAACTGCCACCACCACCGAGCCGACGCCGGTGCTGCCGCCGACATAGCCGGTGTTGTGGATCAGTGCGCCCTGGTAGAACACCTCGATCTGATCGGGAACGTCGACGGTGTCGTAGCCGAGAACGAACGACGTCGGTCCGGTTCGACCCAACTCGTGCAGGGTCTCCGTCACGCCCTCTTCTCCCGACAGTGTCGAGGCGTTGCACTGCTGGGTCGCGATACCTGCGTTCGCCGAACCCGTGTCGATCCCGAGGATGCCGCCGGCTATGGCACTTCCGCTTCCGAGAATGCGTACACCGTTGTCGATGATGTTCCCGCCGTCGAGAATCGCACTGCCACTGTCGACGATGGCGCTTCCGCTGTCGACGATCGGCCCGAGTTCGGGCTGGGCCAGGGCCGACGCGGGCGCGGCCAAGGTGAACGCTGCGGCGGTCAGGGCCACCGCCACCGAACGGCGCGCCAGGTTCTTACGAATTCCACTCTTGCTCGACACAATTCCTCCACCGAAAGTACTGGACGGGCTGTCCGTCTCAGCGATGGTGACACAACCGAACTGCGTCGGATATCCCTTGTTCGGATGATCGTTCGGAGCCAAATACTCTGTGCCCCAGAGACTTGTGTCGTTCGGTCGACTGAACAACGGAGCCGATCCCGACCGCGTCGTACATCTCGAGATGTACGACGAAATACCCACGCAGACCGATGTGGCGCAGCCTGCTGGTTCGTAACGTTGACCAGGTCAACGAAACAGCTATATCGGAGGAACCGTCATGCACGCCGTAACACTTCTGTCTCAGCAACCGTCCACCACCGAGCAGGTGCTGGGGTGGGGGTTGGGAACCATCGTTCTGGTGGCAGTGCTCGGCGCGGTCGTGCTGTTCGTTGCTGCGTTGGTCAGCATCATCCGCTCGCCCAACTACACCGTCGCCGGTCGCGCAGTGTGGATCTTCGTCGTACTGGCGTTCCCGTTCCTCGGTCCCCTGGTCTGGTTCGTGTGGGGTCGGAAGTCGACGTTCGCCGTCGATGCCTCCAACGGTCTCAGATGATCGATCCGATCGTGCGCGCCGCGTCGGCGAACTCTCCGGGATTGGGGCCCGCGTAGTTGAGTCGAAGGTACTTTCCGGTTGGTTCGGCGGGGAAGTAGTCGTCGCCGGCCCCGACGATCACACCCGCCGACTTGCATTCCTGCACAATACGTTCCAGATCGGAGTCGTCGCGCAGGCGCATCCAGAGATTGAGTCCACCGCGCGGCACCGCGTCGAGATGGCCTCGGGGTGCGAACTCGATGAGGCTGTTCGCCAACAAGTCTCGACGTGAAGCCAACTGTGTTCTCAACCGCCGAAGGTGGGTTCGCCAGGCAGGCTGCGTCACCACATCGAGCGCGACGGACTGCAGAATCCCGCTGACATACATCGATTCGGCCCCCGTATCGGCGAGGATGCGCTCGTGTGCGGGCCCGCGAGCGATCAGGCCTGCCAGTCGAACCGAGGGTGACACCGTCTTGGTGAGTGAGCGAAGGTAGACGACATGCCCGGCGTCGTCTCGTGCGGCCAGCGGACTCGGCTCCGAGGTGATGCCGAAATCGTGGGCCGAGTCGTCCTCGATCAGAAACGCGCCGTGGCGTCGAACAGTGGCGAGGACCTGCTCGGACAATGCGGGCGACCACTGTGCACCGGTGGGGCTGGCGAACGTGGGTTGGGCATAGAACGCCCGAGCGCCGGTGTGCGCGAATGCCCGTGCGAGCGCGTCGGGGTCCGGACCATCGACGCCGCTGGGTATCGGTACGACGCGGACACCTGCCTGCGTGGCAGCAAGGATCGCGCCCCAGTACGTCGGGGACTCCATGAGCAACGGCCGACCGGCGCCGACGAGCGCCCGAAATGCAGTGCTCAGTCCGGTCTGGCTGCCGGGAATGATGACGACATCACTGGCCGACGGTGGCGTGATACCCAACGGTGTCGACGCCCCCAACTCGGCCGCGAACCATGCCCGCAGTTCCGGTAGGCCCGCGGTGGGTGGTCGGGCGATCACCGAGTCGGTGCGGGAGGCGCGGGTGAAGGCGGCGTGAACGAGTCTTTCCGGCAACAATTCTCGGGCCGGATAGCCAGAATGCAAGGCGATCACATCGCTGGAGGTCGACTGCAGAGCCGCCGGCAGTTGCAGTCGATTGTCCGGCGCTCCCAGCGCTGCAGTCTGCCACCCGTAATCGTTGGGGCGGGCCGTACGCACCGTCTTGACGAATGTGCCGACGCCAGGCCGGCTTTCGATGACGCCTTGCGCGATGAGCGTACGGAGAGCCTTCTGAACCGTGACCGGGCTTGCCGAATGCTCGGCGACCAGCGCACGGGTCGACGGCAGCCGGGCTTCCGGTGGTGCGGTCGCAATCCATATTCTCAGTGCAGACACGATCCGGGAACTGCTATCGTCGGACATGACACAGCATAGTAGCGCTACTCGGTCTGGGGCGGGTCTGCTATCCCGCGCCGGACTGCTCTGGGGCCTGGCAGGCGTCACGGCGTTCTCGTTCACGGTGCCGCTGACCCGCGTCGCCGTCACCGGAGGCCTGTCCCCGCTCTTCGTCGGCTGCGGTCGCGCTGTGGTCGCGGCCGCATTGGCCGCGGTGGCGCTCGCCGCTACTGGGCAACGGCTCCCTCATGGGCGGCAGTGGATTCGGCTCGGGGTGATCGCAGCCGGTGTGGTCATCGGCTTTCCGGTGCTCACCTCGTACGCCCTTACCACTGCATCGGCGGGACACAGCGCCGTCGTCATCGCATTGCTTCCGGCCGCCACCGCCGCAACCGCGATCATCCGCGAGCGGCAACCGGTCCGGCCGATGTTCTGGTTGGTCGCAGGCATTGGGGCCGCCGTCGCGGTCGGGTTCGCTGCCGTGCAGGGCGGGCAGTCGACGGGTGTGCAGTGGTCGGATCTGTTGCTGCTCGGAGCAGTGGTCGCCGCAGCGGTGGGATATGCCGAGGGCGGCCTGTTGTCCCGCGAACTCGGCGCGTGGCAGACGGTGTCGTGGGCGCTGGTCGTGTCCGTACCGGTCACCGGCGCGTTGGCCGCGTTCGCGTGGTGGCAGCAGCCGTCGACAGCAGGGGCATCCGAGTGGGCCGCCTTCGGCTACCTGGCGGTAGTGAGCATGTACCTCGGGTTCTTCGCCTGGTACCGGGGACTGGCGATCGGCCCCATGTCCAGCGTCAGCCAGGTCCAGTTGATCCAACCTGTGCTGACCATCTGCTGGGCCGCGATCATCCTGCGTGAAGGCTTGACGTGGCCGGTGCTCGTGGGTGGAGCGGCGGTCATCGTGTGTGCAACAGTGGCGGTCCGGACCCGGATGTCGCCGACCGTTCGGCAGGAGGAGTTTTCGAGATGACGAAATCGATCGATCAGGCGCGCAAGCTCGGACAAGTGCGCTACGACATTCGTGGACGCATTCTGGACAAGACCGAAGAACTCGAGGAGCAGGGGCACGCGATCCTGCGGCTCAACGTCGGCAATCCTGCCCCGTTCGGTTTCGAGGCACCGGACGAGATCATGATGGCGATGATCCGCAACCTTCCTACCGCACAGGGCTATTCGGATTCCCGGGGCCTGTTCTCTGCCCGCACCGCGGTGGTCCAGTACTACCAGACCAAAGGCCTGACCGATCTCGACGTCGGCGACGTCTACCTCGGCAACGGGGTATCGGAATTGATCACCATGACGATGCAGGCCTTGTGCAACCCTGAAGACGAAATCCTGATCCCGTCGCCCGACTATCCGTTGTGGACGGGCTCGGTGGCTCTCGCCGGGGGCGTACCCGTCCACTATCTGGCCGACGAAAGCCAGGACTGGGCTCCGGACTTCGAGGACCTCGAAGCCAAGATCACCCCCCGCACCCGCGCGATCGTGGTGATCAATCCCAACAACCCCACGGGAGCGGTGTATCCGCGTGAGGCACTGGAGCGATTTGTCGATCTGGCCCGCAAGCACGATCTGATTCTGCTGGCCGACGAGATCTACGAGAAAATCGTCTACGGCGGTGCGGAGATGGTCAATCTCGCCACTCTGACGGGGAAAGATGTGCTGTGCCTGACCTATTCGGGTCTGTCGAAAGCGTACCGGGTGTGTGGATTTCGTGCCGGGTGGCTGGCGATCACGGGCCCGCGTCGGCGCGCGGCGAGTTTCATCGAGGGCATCACCCTGCTGTCCAATATGCGCATGTGTGCGAATGTGCCGGCGCAACATGCAATACAGACCGCGCTCGGCGGTAGGCAGTCGATCGAGGATCTCCTACTTCCGGCGGGCAGGCTGACCGCGCAGCGCGATCTGGCGCATCGCATGCTCAACTCCATCGACGGAATCAGCTGCGTGCAGGCAGCGGGTGCGCTGTACATGTTCCCCAGACTCGACACCGAACGCTTCGGCATCGTCGACGACGAGAAGTTCGTACTCGACTTGCTCGAGTCCGAGAAGATTTTGGTCAGCCACGGCCGCGCATTCAATTGGGATGTGCCCGATCACTTCCGACTGGTGACCCTGCCCAACGTGGACGATCTCGCAACGGCGCTCGAGCGGCTGGGCAACTTCATGAGCTCGTACCGGCAGTGAAGATCGACCGTGGACCGGTGTGCGTACAGGAAGCCGCACACCGGCCCTCACACTCGGGTGAGTTGGACGGTGAGAAAACCGTCACCGAGTTGCACCACCGGTGTAGTCGGTCGAAACGTGCCAGGTGATGAGGTGGTTCTACCGAGGAAAGGACCACTGCCATGCCCGATCTCTTCAGTCCGTTCACGCTCAAAGGCGTCACGCTTCGAAACCGCATCGCCATGTCGCCGATGACTATGTACCGCGCCGTCGACGGGAAGATGAACGACTTCCACCTCATGTATCTCGGTGCGCGTGCGGCAGGCGGCTTCGGGATGGTGTTCCCGGAGCAGGTTGCGATCACGCCCGACGGACGCACCACTCCCGGATGCGCCGGGATCTACGACGACGATCAGATCGAGGGTCACGCTCGCGTGACGGCGATGATCAAGCAGATGGGATCGGTTCCGGCGATTCAGCTGGGCCACACCGGACGCAAGGGCAGTGAAGTGCCACCGTGGCAGGGCGGACACCAGCTTCCGGCAGACCATCCCGACGGATGGGAGTGCGTTGCGCCGTCGGCGATTCCCTACGGCGGCGACCACTCGTTCCCCGTCCACGAACTCACAGTGCCCGAGATCAAGGCGATCCACCAGAGCTACGCCGACGCAGCTGTTCGTGCTGCGGAAGCCGGATACGAGTGGCTCGAAATGCACTACGCCCATGGTTATCTCGGTGCCAGCTTCTTCTCCCCGCTGGCGAACCAGCGCACCGACCAGTACGGCGGAAGCCTGGAGAACCGGGCACGGTTCCACCTCGAGGCACTCGACGCGGTGCGTGAGGTGTGGCCCGAGAAGTACCCGCTCACCATGCGATTGGGCTCGGACGACCATCACCCCGACGGAGTTCAGTTCGACGAATCCATGATCGCCATCGGATGGATGAAGGAACACGGGCTCGACATGGCGGATGTCAGCCTCGGCTTCAACACCGACGACATGGTGGACCCACCGTTCGGCGACATGGGGTTCATGGTCGAGCGCGCCGCGCGGGTCAAGCGCGAGCTGGATATCCCGGTGACGTGCAGCTGGAATCTGGGCGTTCCGGAGAATGCGGACGCCGTGATCCGCGACGGCAAGATCGATGTGGTGTTGCTCGGTCGTCCGGCGCTGGCCAACCCGCACTGGCCGGTGTGGGCTGCACGCGAGCTCGGCCACGGTGACCCGTTCTCGTTGGTGCCCGAGGACTGGAGCTGGTGGTTGAAGAATTTCCGAGGACACGACCCGAGCATCGGATTGCCGGCTGCGAAGGTCGTCGAGGTCGAGCAGGAGCGCAAGATCGCGTAGCCACCGACAAGGAGGGGCCGGACGGCAATCACAGACCACCTGCGGACGGTAGGGTTCCAAGGGCTCGCATCATGAGGAGCCCAGTGGTGTTCTCGTATCGACGCGGAGGTTTGTGATGGCCGGCGGACTCGTAGCCCTGCTCGACGACGTGGCAGCGCTGGCGCGTCTGGCAGCTGCGTCCATCGACGATGTCGGTGCGGCGACGGGCAAGGCGACGGCCAAGGCGGCCGGCGTCGTGATCGACGATGCAGCGGTGACGCCGCAGTACGTTCGCGGTCTCGCAGCCGAACGTGAACTGCCCATCATCAAGCGCATCGCCGTGGGCTCGCTGCGCAACAAGCTGCTGATCATTCTGCCGATCGCCTTGTTGCTCAGTCAGTTCCTGCCGTGGCTGCTCACACCAATTCTGATGCTCGGCGGCTGCTACCTCAGCTATGAGGCCGCGCACAAGATCTGGGGCGCGCTGTTCGGCCACGGCGACCATCACGCCGCAGCCGAGGACGAGCCGCGCGACGAGGACACCGTTGTCTCCGGCGCAGTGCGCACCGATCTGATTCTGTCCGCCGAGATCATGGTCATCGCGCTCGACACCATTGCTGCAGAGGATTTTTGGAGCCGCCTGATCATCCTGGCGGTTGTCGCCGTTGTCATCACGATCGTCGTGTACGGAGTCGTTGCGCTCATCGTGAAGATGGACGACATCGGTCTGAAACTGGCCGACGGCTCCACCGGATTCGTGGAGAAGTTCGGCCGAGGCCTGGTCAAGGGCATGCCGAAGGTCATGTCGGTGCTCTCGGTCGTCGGCACCGCGGCGATGCTGTGGGTCGGCGGACACATCCTGCTCGTCGGTATCGACGAGCTCGGATTCCATCCGATCTACGAACTCGTGCACCACGGCGAGGACGCAGTGCGCGGCGTGGCCGGCATCGGCGGAGTGCTGGCATGGATCGTCAACACCCTCGCGTCGGCGATCATCGGCGCGATCGTGGGCGGCATCATCGTCGCTGCGCAGCTGGGAATCTCGAAGGTACTCGCCAAGCGGGCTGCCGCGAAGTAGTGGCAGCATTCCTCACCGATGAATCAGCTCGAGCACCCTTCGCTCGGACATGGAGACATCGGCGAGCGACGCCGTCAACTGGTCCCATGCGCGCTGAACGCGAAGTTCGTCGCGGCGCAGGCGTTTCTGGGCGGCAGCCAGTCTGCGGCGCTCGGCTCGAAGCGCATGCAACTCGCGATCGTGCCGGGCGATGAACAGGTACGTGTGCGGATCGAACGGATACATGCCAACTCCTATGGTGTCGTGGGGAATCCGTGCATCAGAACCATGACGTGTTCGCGCTCCCCCGAGGTCGCGGTTTCCCCGTGTCGACGCCACTTGTCGATAACGGCGCGCATCTCCGTGCCCATGGTCTTCGTTTCCTCCGCAGTGAGCCGCAGAACGTCGTCGCTGCTGAATGCCGCGTTTACCCAGTCCTGGCCCCATGATTCCGAGGTTCGGCCGAAGTCGTGCAGACGTGACCATTGGTGTGCCAGCCATGAATCCATGGATGCCTTGGCAACCGACAACGATTCGGGTGAGTCCGAGAAGTCGTTCTCGGACCAGCTGAACCCTCCCTCGTTGGCCTCCGACCACCAGCGCTGACGTTTGTCCGATCCGTTCTCGACCTCCTTCACGAACCCGTGCTCGGCGAGTTTCCGTAGGTGATAGCTCACCGAGGCGGGTGACTCGTCCACCAGATCGCCGAGCTGGGTCGCTGTCATCGACTTGTTGGCGCGCAACGCATAGAGCAGTCGCAGCCGGATGGGATGCGTCAGCGCCTTCAGCTCGGACATGTCCGTCAGCTTCCGTGGCGTCCGATCCGGAGGTGGTGGGGTCATACGACAACCATAACCCGAAAGAAATATTTCGCAATAGTTTTTTCGGAACTAGCTGCTGTGCACGGTCACCGCGTATCCGTCCGGGTCGGAGAGGACGAAGGTCTTACCGAAGGGGCCGTCGAAGGGTGCTGTCAGGATGGGCACGTCGGCGGCGACCAGTGACGCGTGCAACGCCTCGGCGTCGTCGCAGGAGAGCCACAGGGCTACCCCCAGTCCGGCCTGCCCGCTGTCGAGATCGGTTCCGGGGGCTGGGTTTCGGACGGCGAACGGGATGGGCGAGGTCGTGAACACCACCGCGCCGGGGGGTGCCTGGGGAGCGCGGACCAAGCCGAGCAGGCTTTCGTAGAAGTCTGCGCTGACGGCGAGGTCGCGTACTTGCAGAGAGAGGAAGCTCGGTCCGGAAACGGTAGCCGTGGTCATGTGGGGTCCTTTCGAGGTGGTCGTCAAGTTCTTGACGAATGGAATTTATGTCAAGATGTTGACATGAGTCAAGTGGACCTCGACACCTCGATCGGTTACGCCCTCAAGCGGGCCACCTCCGCACTGCGTTCGGCGATGGACGACCGCCTCCGCGAACTCGACATCACGGTCTCGCAGTATTCGAGCCTCGAACTCCTCGCACACAAGCCGGGGCTGTCCAACGCAGAGCTCGCCCGCGCGGTGTTCGTCAGCCGGCAGGCAACCCATCAGCTGCTGGCCGGGCTGACGCGCGATGGTTTGGTGGAGATCGAAGGTGCCGGTCGAGACCAACGCCTGCACGTGACGGCTCGGGGAATCGAACGCCTACGACAAGCGTCGGCCGCCGTCGCAGACGTGGAACGCACCATGATCGAATCGCTCTCCGCGCAGGAGCGGGAAGTGCTGCATCGCAATCTTGTTGCGTGCGCGGAGGCATTGGGCGGCCACCCGCACGCGTGACCTCACTCGATCGAGTCGAGGAACTCCAGCATTGCCGTGTTGAATTCGTTCGGTCGGTCCATGTTCGCGGCGTGGCCGCATTTGTCCAGCACTACCGATCGGCCATGTGAGTTGCCTGCCACGGACTCGGAAGCGTGTGCAGCGGGCCAGAACTGACTCTCACGCCCGGCGACCATCAGGTGCGGCCGATCCGTTGCTGCGATGGTCGCGCGCCAATCTCGGGCAGCGTGGTCTGCGAGCAGAGCCTGCATCGGCGGGGTATCGGGCGACGCCATCTTCGGAACCGCACGTAGCGCGAGCACGAGCCTCAGGAGCGACGGCACGGACTTCCACTTGGGCAGGCCGTGTCCGGTATCAGGTATTCCGTTGTCGAAGAACGTCGTTCGGTTGTCCTCGGTGAGACCGTAGAAGCCGTTCTTCCAGTCGGAGGTGTTCACCATCTTCGGCGTCTGATCCACCGATACGACGGCTCGTACGTGCTCGGTGCCGAATTGCGAGATGTACGACCAGATGGTGCTCGCCCCCATGGAGCCGCCGATCAAGACGGCCTCGTCGACGCCCACCTCGGACAAGAAGCTCGCCACGTCGCGTCCGTGCCGCTCCATGGACGCCCCGTGGGTCGGTGCCTCCGAGGCACCGTGTCCTCGTCGATCGAGCGCCAGAACGCGATATCCGGCGTCCACCAACGCTTTCTGCTGCAGCACCCACGTCGTCGCGGGCGCGCAGAAACCGGCAATGAGCACCACGGCCGGGCCCGTGCCCTCGTCCAGATAGTTCAGGGTGACGGCATCGTCGGTGATGACGGTCGGCATGGTCGACACTCCCTCAGGCGAAGGTGGCGTGCATTTCCCAGATCATGATTTCGCTCGCGGTCGATGCTGTCACACGGTGTCCGCCGGTGGAGGTCAGTCGCACCGCGTCACCCTGGGCGAGCTCGCCGATGTCCTCGAACATCGCTGAACCGTCGGCGACGAAGACGTGACCGAACGGCGCGTCGGGAACGGTGATGGATTGCCCCGGCGGGAGCCGCGCAACGTGCAGTGCCGCGAAGCGATTGCCGATGTGTATTCCACTTCTGCTCGGCATTCCCGATGCCACACAGACCAGCTCGCCGGATGCCAACTCGTCGCGCATGTCCAGTTCGTCGTACGAGGGCACTCGTCCGTCGGCATCCGGCGGGATCCACATCTGTACGACGCGTAGCTTGTCGCGGCTGGTCAGGCTCGACGCATTGCGTTCGGTGTGGCGAATGCCGGTGCCCGCACTCATTCTTTGAATCAGCCCGGGGCGGATCAGCCCGGAATGGCCCTCGGAATCGGTGTGCGCGAGCGTGCCCTCGAGTATCCACGTGAGGATC